>JBGVTM010000254.1 GCA_041862535.1 Candidatus Neomarinimicrobiota bacterium
TCCACCCACTTTCTGGCCTACGGCCTGGGCTGGTTCATGCAGGACTATGCCGGCTGCCTGGCCCTGCGGCACAGCGGCGGCATGGACGGCATGCTATCCTACAGCATTTTTGTCCCCGAGGCGCGACTGGGAGTGACAGTACTCACAAATTCAGACACCCAGCAGCTTTATACCGCCTTGCCCTGGTACGTAATAGACCGGTATCTCGACCTGCCGGAAAAGGACTGGAGCGCAATTTATCTGGCGAGAACCAGAGAAAGTGAAGAACGGGAAGCGAAAGACAGAAAAGAGCGGGAAAATAACCGCGCTAAAAAAAGTAAACCCTCTCTACCACTGAAAGCCTATGCCGGGAACTACTGCAATGACTATTATGGAACCGCCACCATCAACCACACAAAGGGCCGGCTGGTACTGCATATGAACAACCATCCGAACGTTGAAGGAGTACTGGAACACTGGCATTACGATACCTTCGTCAGTAAGTGGAATGATCCGATGTGGGGGGAGAGTTACGTGACCTTTGTCCTTGACAGCGAGGGCGAGGTGGCCGAGTTCAGCGTGAAAATCAGAGAAGATTTCGTCGATCCCCTGCCGTATGTCTTCTCACGGGTTCCGTGAGCGTAACCAGCAGGTTTCGCTTTGCTGGGCCGGGGGAGTGCTCTATATTTCCATCTGACGAACAGAGCAACATCAATAAGGAGAACCTGGTATGGCAACCTTCTTCATGTTCGGCATCTATTCACCTGACGCCTTGGAGGAGATGAGCGCCGAGCGTACTACTAAGGCCAATCGGCTCGTGGAAGGATTCGGCGGAAAAATCAAGGACATATATGCCCTCATGGGTGAGCAGGATCTGGTACTGATTATCGATTTCCCCGATATACAATCGGCCATGAAGGCCTCCGTGGCCTTAAGCAAGTTGACGGGCATTTCCTTCTCTACGGCTCCGGCGCTGGCAGTTGATGAGTTTGACAAACTGATAAAATAAGCCTGGCCCCGGGTTGGCCCATCAAAGAGCTCGCCATTATTGCCTCCTGCAATGGTTGATTAAGCTCGGTCGGGCCTGAACTGCCAAGCCCCAAAATCGCCCCTATTTGGCCTTTTATGTCAAAGGGGGCGATTCTATATTCCGGTGCGAGGGCTACGATTTGCATAAGCCCGGGATAGTGGCTGTCTGGTCGGGTGATACCAACGACCAGACGAGTGATTTCACCTGATCCAGGGGTCGGGTGGGTTGCATGAACCCAGAAAGGAGAGAAAAGTATGATCACCTGCTTCATGTTCGGAAAGTATACCTCCGAGTCCATGAAGGAGATAAGTGCTGATCGGACCAAGAAAGTTGTGATCCTTATCAATGAGTTGGGCGGGAAGGTCACTTCTATGTACGCGCTGCTGGGAGAACGGGACCTGGTCTTCGTCGTGGACTTCCCTGACATCAATCATGCCATCAAGGCCTCCGTCGCTATGACCAATTTGACCGGCATACCCTTCTCTACCTCACCGGCGGTCACCGTGGAGGAATTCGATGCCATGTTGGCTGAGTTGTAGCTGAGACCTAATCAAATATCTCACTTTCCGATCCTCAACTTCTAGAGGTAGCAGACAGCTACACTCTGCCGCGAGGAACGCCGTAGCAACTTCGCCTCGTCGAAGGGGAATTATGCCCTAACATGTCCTGGTCGGTTATCAAGTCCATCATCTGGGCTATCATTCACGGTATTCTCTCGTGGCTTTACGTCATCGACTATGCTATGAAATACTGAAATGAGCCGAAACACAGCCTCAGCCAAACAGTACGCCCCAAAACAATATGAACGCTAAAGTCTGCCTGGTCACCGGTGCCAACCGCGGAATTGGCAAAGCCACGGCTCTGGGCCTGGCCCGCATGGGCGCCACAGTCGTTATGGTCTCCCGGGACAGGCAGCTGGGCGAAGCCGCCAGAGAAGAAATCCGCCAGGCAACCGGCAGCCTGAAAGTCGATCTGCTGGTAGCCGATCTGGCATCACTCCCGGCTGTACGGGAAATGGCGGCGTCCTTTAAAGAGCACCATCCGCGGCTGCACGTGCTGGTGAACAACGCCGGCGTTGTTAAACGTCACCGCACCCTCACCGAAGACGGCTTCGAAACCACCTTCGCAGTGAACCATCTGGCCCCCTTCCTGCTCACCAATCTGCTGCTGGAGATCCTGAAAGCCAGTGCCCCCGCCCGCATTGTGAACGTAGCCTCCATGGTACACCAGTGGGGTAAGATCGACTTCAACGATCTCCAGGGAGAAAAGCGCTACACCATGAACAAGGCCTACAACCAGTCCAAACTGGCCAACGTGCTGTTCACCTACGAGCTGGCCCGGCGGCTGGAAGGCACCGGCGTCACCGCCAACTGCGTGCATCCGGGCATGGTGGTCTCCGACCTGGGCCGTGAGTATACCGGCTTTATGGCCCTCATGGCCAACAAACTCTGGCGGCCGTTCATGAAAAGCCCGCAGCAGGGCGCCGCCACCTCCATCTACCTGGCCTCCTCGCAAGAGGTAGCAGGCGTCACCGGAAAGTATTTCGCCAACCAGCGGGCGAAAAAATCATCGCGGGCATCGTATGATCAGGAAACGGCCCGGCGGCTGTGGGAAGTGAGCAAACAGCTAGCAGGGATAAGGTAACTGCCGATGCGATGGAGCTGGCCCCAAATCGACTCCTGATAAACAGGCAAGCGACTCGGCTGCGCCCATCGGACTCCCCCTCATTGAAAGGCTGGAGCTGGTAATCGAACAGCCAACCACCGCGATTATTGTCCAGCATCCGGAGACCACCCATTCCTCAATCTATAGTATGTAGCTGTATTTTTCTCAGCGCCCAAATCAGAATATTATACAATTGCACTCTCTACACAAATTTGTTTTAAAACTTCGTGTTTTAATTATTGTTAGTGAATGGTCAATCCGTGATTGCTTTTTATATAAATAATTAATATAATCGGGGGGCGAATATTTTAAAAATTTCTTATGCCGTAATTATGATTAACTATCAAATCATCACTTCTCGCGGCAAACCTCGCTTTGCCATCGTGGAATATCAAACCTTCATGAAGCTTCTGGAGCAATTTGAAAATCAGAAGAAGGATCGGTCGGCAACCAAACGCACCCGCCGCCGCAAAGAGCCCACCGCCAGCGAGTTGACCCAGCTTATGCGTACCAATCCCATTAAGGGCTGGCGGCTGTTCCGTAATATGACCCAATCGGATCTGGCCGATAAAACCGGACTCAAGCAGACCCATGTGAGCCTCATGGAGGCCAACAAGATCAAGCCGCGGGAGAACACTCTCAAAAAGCTAGCCGAGGCCCTGAACTGCAACGTAGACGACCTGGTTGTGCGCCGCCCCTGAAACCCGGTCGGTCGTAACCAGCCCCTAACCCGTCAGTTGCGTTACCTCATCTTCGATATCGAGACCGTTCCCCTTCCAGTGCTGGATGCTCCCCTGGAGCAGGAGGTTGCCCGACGCACCAAACGGGAGGTGGAGAAAGGTGACCTCTCGCCGCCAGAAGCGGAGACGCTGGTACGCTCGGTGTCACCGTTCTTCGGCCGCGTCCTGGCCATCGGGATGCGCCTCTACCACGACGCCACCGGAGAAACCCGCGATAAGGTCATCTCTGAAGCGACCGAAGAGGCCACCCTCCAGTCCTTCTTCGAGACTATCAACCACGCTGCCTCCCAGGACCTGCGCTACGTGCACTACAACGGCCTGGGTTTCGACGTGCCCTTCCTGATTATCAGAGCCGCTGTACACGGTATCGCCATTCAGAATCCCCGCTTCCTGAACCTGCGGCGCTTCAGCTATGATCCCCACCTGGATATCATGCAGTTTCTCTCGCGCTGGGGCCGGGAAGGCGTAAGCCTGGACCTGGCCTGCCGCAGCTTCGGTATCCCCTCACCCAAAGAGGGGGAGATCACCGGCAATACCGTGACGGCAGCCTTCCAGCGTGGCGAAATGCAAGCAGTACAGGACTACGTCATGCGAGACGTGGAGGCCACCTACCAACTGTTCCTCAAGATTAAGCCGTATCTGTAAGTCAATACCCCACCAGTTACCTTCCAGCTCATCCCCCCAATTAACAAAAGATAGGGCCTCAAGTTTTCTTAAGGCCCACTCCTACGAAAGTACGTTTTCTTAAGGCAGCCGATTATTGCCCATTCCCCTCCTCGCGCACGTTACTCAGCAGCCACTCGTACAGCTCCGGGTTGTCGTAGGTCCTGGTCCAGGAATCGTGGCCGGCGTCGAGGTAGATGGTCAGGCGGGGGCTTCCACCACACTTTTCAATGGCCCTCACCATCCTCTTGGTACGCCTGACCGGCACGACCTTATCCCGAGCGCCGTGGAAAGCCCACACTGGCAGGTCCTTCAAGCGGCAGGCCTGACGACGATCACCCCCACCGCAAATCGGTGCAATAGCAGCAAAGCGCTCGGGCTGGGCCAGGGCCAGGCTCCAGGTGCCATAGCCGCCCATGCTCAGGCCGGTGAGGTAGATGCGGCG
>JBGVTM010000255.1 GCA_041862535.1 Candidatus Neomarinimicrobiota bacterium
CAAAGCGACCCTACCTGTGGGCCTGGCTGCTGCCGCCAACCCTGGCTGTCGTGACAGGGCTGCTCACGTGGGCATCCGGCCAATCGCACCCTGGCTCTGGCTGAGGCACAGCAGGGCATCAGCTCGATAGATGGATCCATGAGAAGCCTCCACGGCCAGAGTAGTACGGAACAATGCCAATGGGCCCAGTTCCTCCAGCAGCGTGCCGGATACATGGGAGCGGGTGAGTTCCTGGTAGAATTGCTCAAGTCACGCAACGATCCACGACTGACGATCTACTTTACTAGCGCCCAGGATGCCGATACCGTCCGCGGCGCACCTCCCGGTGTCGGAGATACCAAGGCATCTACGCTTAATCCCGCTTACCTGGCAGCCGACGACGCGTCGATTGACCTGCTCAGCTTCGAAGAGAATAACCTCATTATTGCCGAATGTCAGTACTATGCCGGCAATGAGGCAGAGGCACTGGCTGCCCTTAACGACGTACGTACAGCCCTGGAGTCCAAGTGGGGTCTGGACGCCGGGACCTATCCCGCTCTGACGGGACTCACAGGCGAAGACCTGCTTCACGCCATTCTAGAAGAAAAGTACATCTCACTCTTCTTGAATATCGAGGTCTGGAACGACTACAAGCGTAACTGCTATCCGGAGCTCGTTCCATACGGCGGTGTCAAAATCCCCGGCCGCATTCTGTATTCGGATGCGGAAGTCCAGGCCAATAGAAACGTACCGGCCGATCCTTTGCGGAATGACAACGACCCCAACGTATGTCCCTAAGGCAAAGGTAGCCTTTCGGTATTCTTAGGCCAAAATCACCAAGTGCAAAAAGCCCGACCCAAATGAGGGACGGGCTTTTTGTTATTGCGACAAGTTAGTAGGGGCTGATGTGGGGTGCCTTGGTGAAGAAGCCGCCGCGCGGATGATTTCAGACCTTCAACCACTTGGCAGTGCGTACGAATCGCCGGGCCGTGCCGGTACCTTTGCGGGTATTAAACCACTTTTTCCACAACCAGGCCTGGGCCGGGAGATTGTGGGCCTCGGGGATGGGATAAGGCGCCATCATATACCAGAGCCGGCACAGGGCAATCCCGAGAACATCATTGTTTCGCAGCTCCTCGTCGAAGCGACCCGGTGCTTCCAAAAGCCAGGCTAACTCATATCCCAGAACCTTCTCCAGGTTCTCTTTCAGCTCGCGTTTGCTGGGGCGCTGAAGATAGCGGAACAGAATATCCTCCGCCGTTCGCGGATGGATTTGCCAATAGCCCAGCTCAGGACCGTCGTTAATCCCCTCGCGGAATTGAAAGCGGCTTTCCACCGCACCGGTCCTGAGCACCAGCTCCTCCGCATCTCGCGACCACATTTGTTGCCCTTTAAGGACGAGCCCCACCAGCAACCGTCTATCTGGATAGTGGAACCCTGTGGGAGTATGGGTACGGATACCACTCCCCAGGATTATGGGTATACTCAGGATAACGAGAAGGTAACGCACTTAATTGTAAATGGGGATAATCAGACTGGTAATGCCCTGGCTGCCGAATAACTGGCCATCGAATTCCTAGGATTAGGGCTACATGTCGAAGTGTTTAGAACCACACCATATGGACACTTGGCAGAGATGATGTGCTTCCATTCCGGTTCACCAGCCGCCAGTTCCATATTTTGACGAGAATCCCAATTGCTTATTTGACAGAGGTTAAATGCGCCTTTATAACACTCTGTGAGCATTGCCTAGATTAATTGCAATTTTTATGCCATTTCTGGGTAATATGCCGTACCGACCATACCGTTACCCAAGGTTGAGACTCAGGGTAAGCCTGGCTGCCCGAGGATTCGAATGTCAGCAGAAACGGCACCACCAGTCGGGTAGCGTTGAAACCTGGCCTGGTCACCGCTGGCAAAGATGCAAGGTCCGGCTTATGGTGTTCAATAATTTTCATACTTACATTTCAGTGATATTTACTTAGATCAGTCCTGGGTGTTTGCGCGAGATATCTGATCGCATGACTGAATTTCTGCCGATTTCGCAATCCAATGTCGAACCTGAAACCCAAGGCTTCTTATGAGCAACCACTGCATAACTCAAAATGGCCGGAAATTTAGCAGTTTTAAAGCGGCATGGGGATTCTTTTTTGCCCTGTTTGTCGTGAGTTGTGCAAATTCCTCTATTTATATCACCGTTAAAAGGCCCGGGGAGATCAATCTTAAGGAATACCGCAAGATTGCCATTGGTGACATCGTCGACCAATACGGAAGGAAGGGGAGCAGCGCTGAGGATCTGGCCGATGAGATCGCGTCGGTCCTGTTTGCCTCCCGGCAGTTCGAGGTTCTGGACCGGCAGCATCTGGCCCGGATCATGACCGAACACGCGCTTAGTGAAACGGGAATCATCGATGAGAGTAGCGCACCTGAGATCGGGAAGGTTATTGGGACGGCGGCGCTGGTATTCGGCCGGATTCAAACCGACCAGTACGAGGAAGACCTGGAAAGGGGGAAACCCTACAAAGACAAACAAGGGCACAGCCATCAAATCCATACTCGCAGAGGAACCTATCAGGTAGCCGCAAACTTGCAGGTCATCGACATCCAAACCGCCCAAATCCTGGCTGCCAAAAGCCTCATGGGCGAGCACACCGCCCGGAAAAGCGCCGACAATCAGGAACCGGAGAACATCGATCGCAACACCTTGTACCGCCGGTGTCTGAAAGATATCTCGCAGCAGTTCATGCGCATGGTTGCGCCGTATGATGTCCAGGTGCGCGCGGCGTTCCTGACCGATAAGCTCCTGCCGGAGGTAGACCAAGCTATCAGCTATTTTCGCATCGGCGAGTGGGAAGATGGTGTTGCCCTCCTGGAAGGGGCTGCCCGCAAGACCGGGCTGCCAGCCGAAGTCCAGGCCAAGGCTTTCTACGATCTTGGCCTGGCGGAAACCTACGCCGGGCAGTTTGATCAGGCCATCGAGCACCTGAAGACGGCCCTGAGCCTGAATCCCAGGTCAAGAAGGATTCAGAACGCCATCCTCCGGGCCAAAATGGAAAAAGAGAGCGCCGAGAGACTAAAGGAGCAGCTCTAGCCACGCTCATTACATTACCGTCGAAGTAAGACAGATAGGAAAATCCCCTCCGATCCCTTTCCCCAGCAACAGCAGTTATCGTAACAGGACCATTTTGATCTGGTGAACGAATCCAGGGGCTGTCATACGGGCAATATATACGCCGCTGGGGGCCTCCTTTCCTTGGAAGGTCCTCCCGTCCCAAATAACCTGATGGTAGCCAGCCGGATAGGGTTGCTCCACCAAGTGGGCAATCTCCCTCCCCAATAGATCGACCACCACCACATAGACCTTATCGGCCCTCGGGAGAGCAAAACGCAAGACGGTTTGGGAGTTGAATGGGTTAGGGTAGTTTTGCTCCAGGGCAAATTCACTCGGAACATTACCCGGTGCATCGATATCCAGCCCGCTGATATCCAGATTTAATCCAAACGGCCCGTTGTATGCCCAGGTGGTATCGTTACCATCGGTAGCCAGGACAGTCCAGAAGCCGGCGAGCTGATCGCTGATACCAGCAGCCTTCATTCGTGCCACCAGATCTTCATGGGCAAGCACAATGTAGGTTGTAGTGATGTCACTACCAGGAAGGATCGTTTCCAGTAAATCAAAGGCCTTGATAGAGTACCAGACTGAGTCCCCGTCAATATCTTCGGCTGGTTCCCAGCAGAAAGTCAGAGTATCACCGATATTGTCGGGTGTAAGTACGACGGTGGTGGTATCGATACCCGGGCCCAGCAGAGCGAAAGCCTCCGGCGCGTCATTCACGGAGATGACGGTTACCAATACCATCGCCGTATCAAACAAAACCCCGTCGGTGATGCTGTAGCTGAATGAATCGCTGCCAAAGAAATCCGCATCCGGGGCGTAATTGAATGTAATACCCGCCACTCCAACGGTATCCAAAAAGATGATACTTACCTGCCCATGACTCGCCTGCCAGGTAGTATCAGCAAGGTAAAACGCGTCACCATCAGGATCTGAGTCGTTAAGTAGTGCGGCAAGGGCCGCTACCGAGTCTTCGGCAGTCAGCAAGGTATCATTAATGGCAATAGGTGCCTCATTTACGGGCACGACTGTGATAGAGACTTTCATGGTATCACCCAGATCACCATCGAAAGCCAACAAAAGAAAACTCCCCTCAGTGACTCCTTCGCCAGGGATACCGGCCACCGAGTCTGGAGTGACCACCGAAAGCCACGAGCTTAAACTATCAAAAGTAAAGTCCAAGGCATCACCTTCAGGATCGATAGCCGTAGCGCGATAGCCGAAGGGCTCTTCTTCGGTGGCCGTTGCGCTGGCTGGCGATGTGATCCGGGGCGGATCGTTCACCGGCAATACGGTCACATAGACCTGGGCAGTGGCATACGCGGAATAGGGATCGCTGACAGTGTAAATAAAACTGTCCGGGCCGAAAAAATTGGCCTCAGGCGTATAGGTCACTGTCGTATCGCCAGCATCAATCACCACCTCCCCATGGACTCCCTGGGTTACGTCGGTCAGGAAAAGCAGATCGTGTTCAGGATCGGAGTCATTGGCCAATATATGGACGGTTACAGCCGAGTCTTCCAGGGTGGTCACCGAATCATTCACTGCTATAGGAACATTATTGACCGACGTTACCGTGATTGAGACAACTAAAGTATCACTCAGATCACCGTCGAAAGCCAACAAAAGAAAACTCCCCTCAGTGACTCCTTCGCCAGGGATACCGGCCACCGAGTC
>JBGVTM010000256.1 GCA_041862535.1 Candidatus Neomarinimicrobiota bacterium
CCGAGCTGAATCCATGTATAGATAAAAAACAGGCCGGAGCGGGCGTAATCTACCAGCTCGTTGCCAAAGCTATCCAGCCGCACGTTAGTATCAGATAAATAGGGTGCGAGGTCCCTCAGGGGTATACCCATTAATACCGGTGACAGCTCGCTCAAGCCTTCGTTGATCCATGTCGCCTCCCTCGTATCCCAGCCGTAGTGAATCAGGTGTTGATACTCATGAGCCAGTGTACTGAACATATTGATGGCCTGAGGACCTGAAAAGGTACCGGGGTTGGTGTCCAGGTAAATAATGTCCGCCAGATTACCCCTTTGCCCTTGATCCAGGGGATCGAAGTAGCCGGCCACGTAGGTCTCGGAAGAATCGAGTACGAAATCGTCCCGGACATCGATGAGCAGGATGAACACCTTGCCGTTATGGTCAATATCGGGGGGCGGACCGAACACATCTTCCGCGATGGGTTTAATGCCCCGATCGGGGTCGATTGAGCCCTCGAAGGTATGGTCCCTGAAGGCGGCCACCAGCGTGTCAACGGCAGGGGCGTCCACGTTTCCCGAGTCCCATTCCGCCGCCTCGACGTAGACGCTAAAAGCGGCATCATCGTGCATAAGATAAAATTCAACTTCGATAAGGGTACTGCTGGTGTAATGCTCCCGAATAAGGAAAGTGGGATTATCAGTGGGGATTCCTCGCCTGTAAAGGACGGTTGTTTCTTCAACAGGAAGCTGGACAATCTCAGGGAGACCGCATATAGGGGCAGGCTCCTGGGAATGGAGAACACCGGCGGCCATCAAAAGTGCCGGGAGGACCTTATGGCAGGGTCTCATCCCGCAGGTCTCTGGTCATCAAGTCGGCGATAGCCTGGCGAGGGTTCTTATCTTTAAATAATACCTGGAATACTTCGCGGCAAATGGGCATCTCTACCTGCAGTTTTCCAGCGAGGTCCATAACCGACTGGGCCGTATAAACACCCTCCGCCACCATGCCCATATCGTCGATCACCTTTTCAAATTTCCAGCCGCGACCAATCTCTACCCCGAGGCGACGGTTCCGGCTATGGCGGCTGTAGACAGTCACAGCCAGGTCACCCACTCCGCTGAGGCCGGCAAAAGTATGGATGTCCGCGCCCATGGCCACGCCTAACCGGGTGATCTCAGTCAAGCCCCGGGTCACTAGCGCAGCCATGGTATTGTCGCCAAAGCCGAGCCCCACACAGATTCCGGCTGCGATGGCAATCACGTTTTTGATACTTCCTCCCAGCTCCACACCGATGATATCGCTGTTGGCGTACACCCGCATATAGTGGGTACTGAATATTCCCTGCAGCTCCCGGGCATAAGCCAGGTTAGTACTGGCAGCCACCAGGGCGGTGGGAACCTTACGCATTACCTCTTCGGCGTGACTGGGACCATAAATGGAAGCGATCCGGTCACCAGGTACCCCACCAGCTTCTGCAATCACTTCCGACATCCGTTTGAGAGTTCCCCTTTCGATGCCCTTACTGAGGTTGGCTACCCGGTGGTTACTGATAAGGTTGGCAGTCAGTTCCATAACCCGGCGTACTTCCTGAGAGGGTGTTGCCACCACCAGGATCTCACCTCGGGAAATAGCCTCGTTGATGTCAGCGCTTATCACGATGTCATCGGGCAGAATAAAGCCCTCAAGGTGGGGATGCCGGTGCGATTGGGCCAACGACCGGGTGAACTCTTCGCGGTAGTGCCACAGCGTAACGGGATAGCCGGCGTCATGAAGGTGGGCCGCCATGACAGTGCCCCACGATCCTGCCCCTAAAATGGTAAAAGAGACTGCCATCGACTCAGCGTACTACTCCAATCAGAGTAAAGGGTTCCCGATTTTCCTGCAGGTAGCTCTCCAAGGTAGTCAGGTTCTCGGAGGCAACAATTAGTACCCATCCTATCCCAAGGTTGAAGGTGCGGCGCATGTCCGTGGTTTCCACACCCCCTACCTGCTGAATTACCTGGAACACCGGCGGCCATTCCCAGGCGTCCCAGTCAATGGCCGACTGACGCCCACCGGAGAGTAGACGGCCCAAGTTGCCTTCAAGGCCCCCGCCGGTAATATGGGCCGCACCATGAAGCCATGGTTCAATCAGAATTGGACGCATAATCTGCAGGTAGGAACGATGCACTCTCAGCAGTACCTCCCCGACCGTACCTCCTAACTCCGGCACTTTCGTATCCACGGTCCATTCGCTCAGTAGAGCCTTGCGCGCCAGGGAATAGCCGTTGGTATGCAGGCCGGTGGAGTGCAGACCCACGAGGATATCACCTACCTGTATAATCCGGCCGGTGAGAAGCGCGCCTTTTTCCACTACGCCCACAATGGTTCCCGAGATATCATATTCCCCTGGCTGGTAAAAGTCAGGCATTTCGGCTGTTTCACCCCCGATTAGAGCACAATCATTTTCCAGACAAGCTGCCGAGATGCCGTCGATGACCGCTTCAAATACATCCCCTTCCAGATGACCGGTGGCAAAATAATCAAGGAAGAATAGGGGTTGGCTCCCGGTGGTCAGGATATCGTTGACGCAGTGGTTCACCAGATCCTGCCCTACCGTATCGTGTCGACCGGTAAGGAAAGCGATTTTAAGCTTGGTGCCTACCCCGTCAGTGCTGGAGACGAGAACCGGCTGCTGGTAATCCTCAGTGGGAAATTCATACAGGCCACCGAAACCACCCAGGTTTGCCAATACCTGGGGACCATGGGTACGACTTACAAGCGCCTTAATTCGCCGGACTGCCTTTTCGCCGGCGTCAATATCGACCCCCGCCGACCGATAGCTGAGTCGTGGCTTATTGGCTGGTGATGACTGGCCCAAGCTATTCGGAGGATTCTATATAAAGGGCTTCGATTTCCTCCCCGAAATGCTCGAAGACCGTCTCCCGCTTAACCTTCAGAGTCGGTGTCAGTTCCCCCTGTTCAATGGTGAACTCTCTTGGAAGGAGGGCGAACTTCCGCACCCGCTCATAGCGGGCAAACGGTTTCATGGCCTGTTCTACCTCCTGATCAAACAGCTCCAGGACCTGAGGATTTTTAACCAATGCATGACGATCTTTACTGGGGAAGGATTTTTCCCGTGCAAAGGCCTCGAGCTTTTCAAAACTGGGTACCAGCAGGGCGGAGATGAAATTTCGCTTGTCACCAATAATCATCACCTGTTCGATATAAGGACTGAGGATTAGAGCGTTTTCGAGCGGTGCCGGAGCGACGTTTTTGCCCCCGGAAGTCACCAGGATGCTCTTCTTTCGGTCAGTAATCTTCAAGTAGCCATCTTCGTCGAGATCGCCGATGTCCCCGGTGCGAAACCAGCTATCAGAATCAATAGCCTCGGCCGTCGCGACGGGATCCTTGAAGTAGCCCAACATGATATTGGGACCTTTGGCCAGAATTTCACCATCATCGGCGATCTTGAGCTCCACGTTGGGAATGGCCGGTCCCACCTTGCCGAATTTGAACTTTTCCAACTTATTGACGGACAGCACCGGGCTGGTTTCAGTCAGGCCGTAACCTTCCAGCACAATCATGTCCAGAGAAGCGAAGAACTCAGCGATATCTGCCGACAAAGGTGCCGCACCGGATACAAAAAACCTTACCCGGCCACCAACCCGTTCCTTGAGTTTGGAGAAGACCAGCTTATTTGCCAGGCCAAATTTTTTGCTCAGCCACCACCCCGGTTTTTCTCCGGCCATAGTGAGTTTCAGCGTGGCCTTCCCCTGTGCCAGCGCCCACCAGAAAATCTTCTGCTTGATTGTCGATGACTGGCTTATACTCTCGATAACCCGGTTGTAGACTTTTTCATAGAACCGTGGCACGCCGATCAAGACGGTGGGCTTCACCTCAACCATGTTCTCCCCCACTTTATCCATACTCTCGGCATAGTACACGGTGGTACCTCTACTGAAAGCCAGGAAATGGCCGGCCATGCGTTCGAAGGAGTGGCTTAAGGGCAGGAATGAGAGCAGCGAGTCCTTATCATCAATGTAAATACACTGCAGCGAGTCTTCAATGTTGGACACCATATTATGATGGCTCAACATCACTCCTTTGGGCTCACCGGTGGTGCCAGAGGTGTAGATAAGGGTGAGCAGGTCATCCGGCTCGCAGGCGGTACACATGGCTTCAAAATCGAGGTTTTTTTCCTTACCGTATTCGTGTCCCTGTTCAAGAAGGTCAATGAAAGAGATGATGGCGCGATCCTTCTCATCGGCTGCTTTGCCCGTGACCCGGGCATCATTCATCACCACCATAGTAGTCAGATCAGGACATTCATCCCACACTTCCAGGATCTTACCGGCCTGTTCCTCATCCTCGGCAAAAATAACCCGGGATTCACTATGCTGAAGGATATAGGCTACCTGGGGGGGCGCGAGTGTGGGATAGATGGATACAGTAGCACCACCGGTGCACAGGATACCATAATCCGCCATGGCCCATCGCGGGCTATTGTTGGATACGATAGCTACCTGAACCCCCTTTCCAACGCCCAACGATACTAGACCATAGGCTAGGTCTTCGACGCTGGTGCGGATATCCTTACCTCTCAGCCCTTCCCAGTGATCTTTACGTTTGTTATAGTAGAGATATTTGTCAGCATAAGTAGATGTGGTCTGAAGAAACATTTCAGTGATAGTTCGGAAGGCCATGGCAAACTCCTTATGATGGATTGCACTCGGAATAAAATTTATGTGCCAGGGATATAAGATACCACAAACATAATATATAGAGAAAAGTAATCTCTAGGAAAGTCCTCTGCAGGGACCTAAAACGATTGCCTACTCCCTTGACTCCAGTGGGAGCACATGCATAGTGTTATCCTGAACGGCCTTTTCCGCGCGGCCTCCTGGCGAGGTCAGCAGCCCCACAAGTGCCCGGGTACATTTCAAGAGCCCGATTCGCATACTGGTCGATAGGATGCAACTATGAAGTGCCAATGCCAGGCGTAAACGAACAATAGCCTATCCGATCGCACTGCTCCCGCATTTTATCCCAGACGACAGGGTCGTCAATTTTTTCCAGGGCCAGGGGATAAAGTACATTGTTTTCTTTCTGGATGTGCAGCACAATATTGGAAATGATCCTGTCCGTTGTTTCGTCGATCTCTGCCTGCAAAGTGGCAAAGGTCTTCTTCACAGGCCCCTCATCGGCCAAGTTCAGAAGCCGTTCCTTCATCGGGCGCAGGAGTTTATGCTCTTGTCGCATGACTTCCGGTGGACCTGAGATTCCTCGCCTCTCGAGCTCAAGACAGACGACTTCTTCCTCCCGCAAGTGGTGATTATCCGCGTCCAGGAGCAGCTCCGCACAGCGGTGTATTTCACCAAAGATATCCTGGCAATCCTCCAGGCAGGACTTGTCCATCAAGGTATTTCTCAGATTGTCAAGTTTCCGAAGGATCCCGATTATCTTCCTGTGCTCGCTGACCAAAGTGTGAATAACATGACCTTCCGGGACCTGCTCCAGTAATCGCTCGCCTCCACGATCAGTGCTTAAAATAACAGCCAATTTTTCGTCTGACATGG
>JBGVTM010000257.1 GCA_041862535.1 Candidatus Neomarinimicrobiota bacterium
TGCATACTCCTTCTATTGGCGGATGTTTCGGGCAAGGGGATGGGCGCAGCTCTTCTGATGTCGAATGTTCTGGCAGCTTTCAGAATCCTCTATTGTGCTCAGGATTTCAACCTTCTGGAGGTCACCTCGCGGGTTTCAAAAGAGCTTCTCCGGGTGAGCCGTTCGGAAGACTTCGCCACCTTGTTCGCCTGTCAGCTTTGCCCCAAAACTCACCGTCTCAGTTATATAAATGCAGGCCACAACCCGCCTATGATGGTGAGAAGGGATGGAAACGTGGAACAACTCGAGGCGTCTGGCATTCCGATTGGCGCATTTGACATATCCGACTGGGCGGTGAGCAGTCTTGAGTTTGGATTGGGCGACTTTCTTTTCATGTTTACCGACGGAGTGTCTGAGGCGACCAACACCAAAGGTGAGATGTATGAAGACGATAGGTTGGAACATTTTCTTATCAATTCTCGCCACAAGTCCCCAGATGAACTGACCGAATCGGTGCTCGACGAGATCAACACTTTCATGGGGGGCGCCCCCCAGAGTGACGACATCACCATGATGATTTTGCGCAGAGATCGCTGAGAGACAAAACGTCTTGATTTTTCAGATAAATACCCTATCTTTAATCCACGTAAATTCCGGATTTGTTTGGTCTGGTGAAGGAGAAATCATCGTGGCTGCCGAATTCGAAGGGAACGGGCCGAAGAAGAGCCAATCATCTGCCTTCCTTGGCCGCGGGACGAGGGTATCCCACTATCAGGTCGAAAAGAAGATCGGCGCGGGTGGGATGGGGGAAGTCTACCTGGCCGGGGATACCAAACTCAATCGTCGGGTGGCACTGAAGTTTCTGCCTGCTCAGTTCGCCTCGGATCAGGAGTTCAAGGTGCGATTCCAGCGTGAAGCTCAAGCGGCTGCGGCTCTGAACCATCCCAACATCGTCACCGTATACGAAGTTGCGGAGTACCAGGGTCGGCCATATATGGCCATGGAGTACGTGGAAGGTAGATCGCTGAAAGAGCTGATCGCCGAGAAGAAGCTATCTGTCGAGGAAGTGATTGATATTGCCATGCAGATGTGCGACGCCTTGGCCAAGGCTCATGCGGCGGACATTATTCATCGGGACATAAAATCGCACAACGTTCTGATAGACAGGGACGGTCGGGTGAGGGTGCTGGACTTCGGATTGGTGAAGCTAAAAAGGGAAATGATGTTGACACAGGTGGGCACGGTCGTGGGGACGGCGGCTTACATGTCGCCGGAGCAGGCAAAAGGGGAAGAGGTGGATCTCCGCACAGACATCTGGTCTTTGGGTGTGGTTCTCTACGAGATGATCACCGGTGAGATGCCTTTCCGGGGAGAGCATGACCAGGCGGTGATATATTCGATCTTGAATACGGATCCGCGGCCGATAGCCAGTTTCCACCTAAAGTTGCCAACCGAATTGGAGGATATCGTCCGCAAGAGTTTGGCCAAAAGCGTCGAGGAGCGTTACCAGAAAACCGAGGACTTGCTCGCAGACTTAACGTCGCTCAGGGACGCTTTCAAGTCCGGGTCGACGAGAACGCTTCGGGCCACAACCGGGCCTTCGCCTTCCATCGCCGTGCTGCCCTTCAAGAACTTGAGCGCCGATAAAGAGCAGGATTATTTCTGCGACGGCGTGGCCGAAGAGATTATCAGCGCCCTCACGCGCTTGGAGGGTCTGCGGGTGGTTGCCCGAACCTCCGCTTTTTCGTTCAGAGGAGAAAAACGGGACATCCGCGAGATTGGCAGAAAATTGAACGTAGGGAGCGTGCTGGAAGGGAGCGTGCGCAAAGCCGGGAATCGGCTGCGCATCACCGCCCAGTTGGTTGACGTGGCTGACGGATACCATCTCTGGTCCGAGAGATACGATAGGGACATAGGTGAGATGTGCTGCCCGGAAGACATCTTTTCCATTCAGGAGGAGATCTCGCTGGCGGTGGTGGGTAAACTCAAAGTGAAACTTCTGGGAGGAGAGAAGACCAAAGTTCTCAAGCGATATACCGATGATCTGGATGCTTACGATCTGTACCTGAAAGGCCGCTATTTCTGGAATCGGAGAACCGAAGAGAGTCT
>JBGVTM010000258.1 GCA_041862535.1 Candidatus Neomarinimicrobiota bacterium
TGGGTATCAACGATAAATCTTCCTAATTTCATTTTCTCCCTCCATTAGTTTATTTGTTCGCTGAACCATCGGATTGAATATGGTTCCGTTTATATCAACCTCCAGTTCTTTATTGTCGTAGGCTGAATATGTCATTCCTGGTAACAAGTGCCTACTGTGATATTTGCTAGCAGTATATTATAGTATATTGTATACTAATATGATAGTATTAGTAAAGACATCGTTATATCTTGGAACGAATATTTTGCAACTGCGGCTACCGACAATATGCTTAAGGAGTGATAATAATGGCTGATTATCAGGAGTTTACAAAAAAGGGTGCCCCCGAATGGCCTTATCCGGTGAACTATGGCCAGGAGAGTGAAGTCAGCACTGATATCCTCGTGATCGGTGGTGGCATATCGGGATGTCACGCAGCGATAAATGCCGCAAAAAGAGGAGTGAAGGTAACAGTTGTCGAGAAGGGGGCTACGGTAAGAAGTGGCAGCGGAGGGGCTGGGGTTGACCACTGGGGTGACGCGTTTACCAACCCGTGTTCCAAGGTGACTCCCGATCGAGTTGCAGAAGCGCCCAGGCGTGAAGGTTCTATTCCCACTTACAACAATGGAATCTTTCGCTACATCACGATGAGGGAATCCTGGGATGCCCTTCTTGATGTGGAGAAAATGGGACTTGAGTTTAGAGATGTCAAAGATGAGTTCGCAGGTGCTCCCTTCCGGGATGATGAGACCAAGATAATGTTTGCCTATGATTATGAGGGCAGAACCAACATACGCATTCGTGGGGGTGCGAGAATCAAACCTATAATGCATAAAGAGATGAAACGGCTGGGCATAAGAATCTATGACCGCGTTATGGCGACAAGTCTGCTGACTGAAGGAGGTAAGCCGGGTGCTAGGGTTATCGGCGCTATGGGAGTAAATGTAAGGACCGGCAAGTTCTATATCTTTAAGGCGAAAGCGGTTATACTCACCGCCGCCCAATTTTCCGGCATCTGGGTGTTCTCAACAGAATTGGCGGGGTCTGCTGCTCACCTCGACGACCCCAACTGCGTTGGTGATGGCAGTGCCATGGCTTGGAAAGCCGGGGCTGAATTTACCCTAATGGAGAGAAGCAGAGGGCCGGTAGCCGGCGGATTTGGCTGGCCACGTTTCGGCGTCGGGAGTCCGACCAATACTTGGTACCCGTGCACGATAGTTGATGCCAATGGTAAAGAAGTGCCCTGGGTCGACAGGAAAGGGAATGTACTGGAAACTGTGGCAGAACGCACCCGTGGCTGGCAGTCTGCTCAGCCAACCCCTGACTTGCCCGAACTGATAAAAAAGGGCGAATATATCCTTCCGCTATATGCCGATTTGCCGGGTATGCCAGAATATGAGCGGAAGGCGATTTTCGGCCTTATGGTGGGTAACGAGGGTAAGACCCGCGTCCCGATATACCAAGTCTATACCCAGGCTGGATTCGACCCGGACAAGGACATGCTTCAGGCACCAGTTATCTCCCGAGAAGCCGGGGGAGAAGGACTGGGACCGCCAATGTGGCGCAGCGGCGCTGTTGGGGGAGGATGGTCAGGTGGTGGAGTGGTTGTCGACTGGAACCTCAGGACAAACCTGGAGGGTTTATACGCAGCAGGGAATCAAGTTGGCGGTTGTGGGGGAGGACACCCCGGTGCAGCCACCACCGGCAGATACGCCGGCAGACAAGCTGCCGCTTATGCCAAAAATGCTGCCGATTCTGTCCCTGACAGGAGTCAGATAGATAATGAGAAAGCTCGTGTATATGAAGCTGTAGGGAGAGACGGTGATATCGGCTGGAAAGAATTGCACGCCGGTATAACCAGAGTCATGCAGATATATTGTGGCGAATACAAAAGCGAACAGATGCTCAAAATGGGACAGTGGTGGCTCAATAGCATTAAAGAAAGTGAAGCTGCCCGGACTTATGTCAGGAACCCTCACGAGCTGGTTCGCTACCTGGAATGCCTGACCCGCATCACCATCAGCGAAATGATTATACATGCCTCACTGGCTCGCAAAGCCAGCAGCCGTCCCCTCGACTTCAAACGGGTTGACTATCCGGATATGGACCCGCCTGAGTGGAACAAGTTTATTACCATCAGGCTGGAAGATGGCGAAGTTAAGATTGGTGATTTACCTTCAAACTTCTGGGTATCACCACCCAACGCGGCTACTCACCGGGAAAATTATGAAAAACACTGCGGTCTTGACGATTAACTCTGTGAGTTCTTAAAACGGAGGAGATAAATGAGGATACCTAACAAGGCATATATGGTCCCCAATCCGCTAACACCGTGCCTGTCGGTTAGAATCGACCCTGAGCTTTGCATCGGGTGCAATGTATGTGCCGACCAGTGCCGGATCGATGTTATGGTACACAACCCCAAGAAGGGCGGGCCGCCCATTGTGCTCTATCCGGACGAGTGCTGGTTCTGCGGCACCTGTGTTGAAGACTGCCCGGTGCCTGGAGCAATCAGAATGGAGCATCCGCTAAACCAGAGAGTAGGCTGGAAGCGTAAAGACACGGGTGAATACTTCCGGATTGGAATGAAAAATCCACCGCCTCCCAATACTAGGCCACCGATAGGCTAATATCCAAAAGAGACGCTCAATAGAATCTCTTAAGACTGATTTTATCACGGGAATAGCAGACAAAGGGCTGTAGAGTGACATAAACTTGACATTCTTTCTATTGTATGTTATTGTATACTAAGTTGATCATAATAGTAAACAATGAGCTATGTAAATGAAACTCTCTACTAAGGGACGATATGCAACTAGGGCGCTATTAGATATAGCGCTTCACCAACAAGATAGACCAGTGCAGTTAAAAGATATAGCCCAGAGGCAGCAAATATCACTACTGTATCTGGAACATTTAATCACTCCCCTGATAGCTGGGGGTATATTGCTGAGTACCAGAGGTGCTAAAGGCGGGGTCTCGTTAGTCAAACCCCCTGAAGATATAAGATTGAGCGAGGTCATTAAACTTGTTGAGGGCTCAATTGCCCCGGTGGATTGCATTGATAATCCAGGGATATGTAACCGTTCCTCCGCTTGTGCTACCCGAGACATCTGGGGTGAGCTGAAAAAAGCGATGGAAGGAGTTTTGCAGTCTACAACCTTGCAGGATTTGGTCGAGCGACAAAAAAGAAAAGAACAGCCGGAAGAGGTTATGTATAACATCTAGGTCTGGTGTCTAATAGTCGGCACCACTTGCTTAGAAGGAGGCAAGACACCGTGATTGATAGGTATTCAAGACAAACCCTTTTCCCTGGTATAGGTGAGGAAGGGCAAAAGAAACTGGGCAAGAGCTATGCCGTCATCATTGGTTGCGGAGCCCTGGGCACGGTTATTGCCACTTCTCTGGTGCGAGCTGGGCTTGGTAAAGTAAAGATTGTAGACAGGGATTTTATTGAGTACCACAACTTACAGCGGCAGGTCATTTTTAGTGAAGAGGATATAGAAGCTGGATTGCCGAAGGCAATAGCCGCTGAACGGCACCTGAATAAAGTGAACTCGTCCGTTGAAGTTGAAGGAGTAGTTGCCGATGTGAACTACGCCAATATCGAGAGGCTTGTTGCCGGTGCCGATTTGATTTTAGATGGGCTGGATAATCTTGAAACCCGCCTCCTTATAAATGATGTTTCCTTAAAGCATAATATCCCGTGGGTATACGGTGGAGCCATATCTTCCTACGGAATGACCATGAATATTATCCCGAATAAGACTGCCTGTTTCCGATGTCTCCAGGCCGGGGCGGGTGGTGCAGGCATAGCACTGACCTGCGACACGGCTGGGGTAATCAGCCCCGCTCCCTTTGTTATCGGCTCTCTGCAAACTGCCGAGGCAATGAAGATATTAATTGGAGCTAAAGAAGTAAATCAGGACCTTATCATGATTGATGTCTGGAGAGGCGAATTTGAGCGCATCAGAATTGCCCAGCGTACAGATTGCCCGGCCTGTCGGGGCGAATACGAGTTTCTAGAGGCGAGGTTCG
>JBGVTM010000259.1 GCA_041862535.1 Candidatus Neomarinimicrobiota bacterium
CGGTCTGGGGGAACCATCAATCGTTAACCTTTTTTGATTATCCTAAGTCCGTTCTATTGACTCGCTCCCAAGCGGGAAGAAATAGAGGGCAGGTAATCAGGAGGGCTTTCAAAAGGCCTTCAAAGGGCACCATGACTGTGTCCGCGGGAGGCCTTTTTTGCTTTGAGATTGATGCGCTATGGGAAAATACCTCAAAATTTGCACGCCTATCGCGATCTTATCCTTTTTCATCCTGACTTTCTCGGGTCTGTTTGTCGGGGCAGAAGTAGAGATCCCCGAGCGCCGCGGTGACATACGCGTGGTGGAGAGCTGGCGGCCCGACATCAACGTGGTGGGTCACAACGTCCTCCAGTACCTCTTTGAGTATGCGTTGGAGAGGAACGAGATGGTCCTATCTCTTGCCGTCTCCCGGCGGTCGGTCGATGATACTACCGTGGAGGTAAAGCTCAGGCAGGGGGTGTGCTTCAGCAATGGAGAGCCCTCTACATTCTTCCAGATCTGAAATGGCCAAAAAGGCGATGCTATTTGAACTTCCCGTGTCATTTGAACGCCATTTCCCTTTCCCCCGTAGATGAATTAAGGGTAAACCCAATAACCCGTCATGTTGTGCCGATCCTCAATCTGAACTCCCTGATGGCACAGTAGAGGACCGGAACCACTAAGATTGTTACCACATTGATAACCATCCCCCCAAAGGAGGGGATCGCCATAGGAACCATGATGTCAGAACCTCGCCCGGTGGAGGTCAGGACTGGAATCAGCGCGAGTATCGTCGTAGCCGTAGTCATCAGACACGGTCTCACCCGACGCTTGCCAGCCTCGATAGTTGCGGCACGGATACCAGGCACCGATGTTGGGCTATTTTTGGAAAACGTTTGATCAAGATAGGTGGCCATAATAATGCCATTGTCGACAGCGATGCCAAATAGCGCCAGAAATCCCACCCACACGGCTACGCTCAGGTTAAAGGGACGAACCTGGAAGAGGTCTCGCATACTGGTCCCGAACAGCGAAAAGTCAAGGAACCATGGCTCGCCGTAAAGCCAGATCATGATGAAGCCACCGGCCCAAGATACCAGGATACCGGAGAAGACCAGAGTCGTGGTGGGCACCGAATTGAACTGGAGGTATATGATCACGAATATGATGAAGAGGGCAAGCGGCAGGATTACCATAAGTCTCTTCTCCGAGCGAACCTGATTTTCGTAACTTCCTGCAAATGTGAAGCTTGTCCCGGGCGGGAGCTGAAGCTCACCACTGTTCAGTTTCCCATGGAGATAGTCCCGAGCCTGCTCAACAACATCGACCTCAGCGTAGCCCGGCTTCATATCAAAAATAACGTATCCCACGAGGAAACTATCCTCGCTTTTTATCACCTGCGGTCCTCGCACATAGTTGACCTTGGCAAGCTGTGTGAGGGGTATCTGCGTTCCGTCAGGGGCGGGGACGAGGATCCTTTCCAGACCCTCGATGCTGTCGCGCAGTTCACGCAGGTACCTCACCCGAACGGGATACCGCTCCCGCCCCTCCACGGTGGTGGTGATACGCTTCCCGCCAACAGCAACTTCGATGACATTTTGAACGTCTTTGATCTTGACTCCATAGCGCGCGATAGCAGGCCTGTCCATATCGACCTCCAGATAGGGCTTTGCAACAATGCGGTCTGCAACCACGGTGGATGGTTCCACTGACGGTACCGCCTTGAGATACCGCTCGATCTGAAGCCCGACTTGCTCGATGCTCTCAAGATCCGGTCCCTTCACCTTAACTCCCATTGGTGCCCGCATTCCGCTCTGGAGCATGACAATCCGCGCTGCTATAGGCTGCAGCTTGGGAGCAGAAGTCGTTCCGGGAATCTCAGTAGCTTTGAGGATAGCGTCCCAGATATCATCTGGCTTTCGAATACCCTCCCATGCATTTCGACCATTGTTTAGATCCGGGTCTAAAGGGGGACGCCATAACCTGAAAGGCTTCCCATCAGGATCGGGTATAAGGCGGCCGGTGTCGTTGCGGATGAAGCGTCCCCTCACTACGTATGGCTCACCATCTGGTGCTGTGAGCGGCACCCCATCTTCATTGCGAAAGAAATCTGTTTCGTCAGGCGAGAAACGAAAGGAGAGGCGTTTCCCGCTCCGATCAACGATATACTCAGGTTTATAGTTTATGACTGTCTCAATCATAGAGATGGGCGCCGGGTCAAGGGCAGACTCGACTCGCCCGATCTTCCCCACCACCGATTCGACCTCAGGTATGCGCCGGATTGCCATATCCTGCTTTTGAAGGACATCCAGTGCCTCGCCAATCGAGGCGTGCGGCATCGTGGTTGGCATGAATAGGTAAGAGCCCTCGTCAAGTGGAGGCATGAATTCCTTTCCTAACCCAGGAAACTTATGTGACACGTAGGAGACTTGAGGCATACTTTTGATCCGGTCTGGCAACCAGCCGAAAAAGGGGTTGAATCCGAACCAGATCATCAACCCCAGGAAAGTGATCAAAGCGGGAACAGAGAGAAAGATAGCCTTGTGGTCCAGGCACCACCGCAATATAGGCTCGTAGGCGCGCATGAAAAGCTGGAAAAGGAGTAGCACTCCGCCGAGGAGCACCGCTACGAACAATAAATTGCGACCAATACCTTTTTCAGGACCAAGGGGGAGCCAGTGGTAAGATAGTACGAGTGCCACCGCAAAGACTGCCAGCCCATTACCCACCCAGGGCATCCATCGCTTCACACGCTCAGGCATCCATCCCTCGGCCAAACGGTACACACCGATAAGCGCAATCAGTGCACCCGCCCACCAGGTCGCGATCAGCGCCATGGTCATACCGATTAGGACCAAGATCCAGTGAAAAATGCGTCGCAGCTTCAGGCCTGGAATCTTGCCTGCAAACAGAATGTGAGCAGCGGGGGGAATGACTGTGAGCGCCACGATAACAGAGGCAAGAAGAGCGAAGGTCTTTGTGAAGGCAAGGGGCTTGAAGAGCTTTCCCTCTGCTGCCTCCATGGTGAAGACCGGGAGGAAGCTTATGATCGTAGTCGATATCGCAGTAAGCACAGCGTGGCCCACTTCCCTGCAGGCACGAAAAACCACTTCAAGGCGATTCTCTTTTGGATCTGCTATGTCCAGGTGTTTGAGGATGTTTTCACAGACAACGATCCCCATGTCCACCATGGTCCCAATGGCGATGGCGATACCAGACAGCGCCACAATATTGGCATCCACACCGAAGGCCTTCATTGCTATGAAGCACATGAGTACGGCAAGCGGAAGAAGTCCGGATATGAGCACGGAACTCTTCAAGTGCATCACCATGATGATGACTACTATCACAGTCACCAGTATCTCTTCGGTCAGCGCTGTGTTTAGCGTCCCCAGTGTCTCGTAGATCAGACCGGTTCGATCATAGAACGGCACAATCTTTACTTGGCTTAGGGTACCGTTGGGAAGAAGCTTTTTAGGGAGACCGGCTGAAATTTCCTGGATCTTCTTCTTCACACTCTTAATCGTGGCTAGGGGGTTTTGCTCGTATCGAACGACAACGACTCCGCCGACTACTTCAGCTCCCTCTTTGTCGAGTGCACCGCGTCTGAGCGCTGGCCCAACCGTTACTTTCGCGACATCTTTCACGTAAATGGGGACGTTGTCGCTGACCTTGACAACGGCATATTCAAGATCACTCAGGCTCTTGACAAACCCCAGTCCTCGAATGACATACTCAACCTTGTTTACCTCAATGGTGCGTGCCCCTACGTCTATATTGCTCATCTTAACTGCGCTGAATACCTGGTCGAGCTTCACCTCATGAGCCCGCATAGCGTCAGGATCAACGTCAATCTGATACTCCTTTAGAAAACCACCAACAGAGGCAACTTCGCTTACACCATCAGCGGACAACAGTGCATAGCGGATGTACCAGTCCTGGATGGACCTCAGTTCGTGCAGATCCCAGCCACCTGTCGGATTTCCTTGCTCATCGTGCCCTTCCAGTGTGTACCAGAAAATTTGACCGAGGCCTGTAGCATCCGGACCAAGGGCCGGCTGCACCCCTTCGGGAAGCGTACCCGCCGGCAGGCTATTCAATTTCTCAAGCACACGTGACCGAGACCAGTAAAAGTCGACCTCGTCCTTGAAGATCACATATATGCTTGAAAAACCGAACATGGAGTAACTGCGGATTGTCTTTACCCCAGGGACACCGAGGAGCGACACGGTGAGTGGGTAGGTGATCTGATCTTCCACATCCTGCGGGGAACGGCCCATCCATGCAGTGAAAACGATCTGCTGATTCTCCCCGATATCGGGGATAGCATCTACCGGAACAGGGCTCCGCGGCAATCCTCCCAGGTTCCAGTCAAAGGGGGCAACCATTATGCCCCAACTAAGAGCCAAGAGGACAATCAAAAAAACGATGACTCTCTTCTCTAGACAGAATCGGATGAGCCTATCGATCCACGATGAGGTGACCGGCTGATCGGTTTTTTCATCCATGGGTATGTCCTCCAAACTCCTCCATCAGAAGCGTCCGCTTCTATTCAGCCTTGAGCTGTCGCCTGACCTCGCCGCATTTGGCCATGACCGAGCCGAAGTAAGGGTTGCGGATGTCCGTGTCCTTTTGAAGCCAGGTAGCGCCTTTGTTCTCAAACGCCATCGGGCAGGAGAGCTCGAAAATCGCTCCTTCCGTCCGGACCCCGAGCTTCGCCACTGCAAGGGCCATACCGACGGAAAGCGGTTCGAATCCGTTTCGCATGTGCGTGATATCTTTAGCTTCAAGGATTTTACCAAGCCCGGCGGTGAGCAGTTCAAGTGCCTTCATCGAGATTACGTGAGCCTCGCCCTGCAGCACGTGCACTTCCACACGTTTGATCGCCCAACCGAGTTTCTTGCTCGCCTCTTTTGCGGATTGGAAATTATCTCCAGCTAGGGCCTCCTGAAGGACAACATACAAGTCGAGGACTTCTCCAAGCTGTTGTTTGAACTGTGC
>JBGVTM010000260.1 GCA_041862535.1 Candidatus Neomarinimicrobiota bacterium
CTAATCCGCCGGCTGGCGGACTGATCGCTTGAAACTTGAAACTAGAAACTCGTAACTCTTAACCCGTAACTAGTAACTTAGAACATGCCAAAGCGCGTCCTGGTAGCCCTCTCCGGCGGGGTGGACAGCTCCGTCGCCCTGCTGAAAGTCCTGGAGGCATGCTACGAGGCCGTAGGCGTGACCATGCAGCTCTGGGCCTACCGGGATACCAACGGTAACCAACCTGCCGATAACCGCTGCTGCCCGGAGAAGGCCGTCAACGCCGCCCGGGAACTGTGCGCAAGCCTCGGTATGCCGCACCATCTGCTGGACTTCCAGGATGTTTTCCGCACCGCAGTGGTGGACGACTTCATTACTGAATACCTCCAAGGCCGCACCCCCAATCCGTGTGTACGCTGCAACCGCTACGTCAAGTGGGCGGCCCTCCTCGCCCAGGCGGATCAACTGGGCGCCGACCTGATCGCCACCGGCCACTACGCCCGCATCGAAACCGGCCCCGACGGCCAACCACAACTCCTCAAAGGAGTGGACAGCGCCAAGGAACAATCCTATTTCCTCTGGGGAATCCCCAGACAAGCCCTGGCCCGCACCCTGCTGCCCCTGGGCACCATGACCAAAGTCCAGGCCCGCCGCATCGCCCGCGATCACCGCCTGGCCACCGCTCAGGCCCCCGAAAGCCAGGAAATCTGCTTCCTGCCCGACAACGACTACCGCCGCTTCCTGCAGGAACAGGCTATGGACCAACTGGCCAAAGTGAGTGAAGGTGAAATCATGGACGAAGCCGGTCGGGTGCTGGGCCGACACCGCGGCTACGTCTACTACACTATCGGCCAGCGCCGCGGGCTGGGCATCGCCCACAAAGAACCCCTGTATGTGAAATCAATGGATCCCGCCACCAACCGCATCACCGTCGCCACCCGCCCGGCTCTTTTCCAGTCCGCCTGCGAGGTCGAACAGCTGAATTGGCTGGTGGATCCCCTGGCCACTCCCCGGCTGGTCCAGGCCCGCCTGCGCTACAACTCCCCCGCGGCCCCGGCCAAACTCACCCCCCAAGGCACTACCGCCCGACTGGTGTTCGATGAACCCCAACTGGCCATCACCCCCGGACAGTCGGCGGCCTTCTACGACGGAGAAATCCTCATAGGCGGCGGTATTATCAGCCGAGCACTCGACGCATGAACCCGTCCTGCAAGCTAGCCGCCGTCATTCTGGCCGCCGGTAAAGGTAAACGGATGAACTCGGACCTGCCGAAAGTCCTGCACGAGGTTGGCGGGCGGCCGATGATCCAATGGGTGGTGGCCACCGCCCAGGAGCTAGGGGCTGATCCCATCGTGCTGGTGGTGGGGCATGGATACCAGCAGGTTAAGGCGGCTCTGAAAGGCGCCAACGTATCCTATGCTATCCAGCATGAACAGCTGGGCACTGCCCACGCCGTGGAACAGACCCGCCCCATGCTGGCCGATTTCGAGGGAAGTATTGTGGTGCTCTCCGGCGACGTCCCCGGGGTCTCGCCCCGGACTATCCGCGATCTCTGCCAGCGGCATCAAGGCTCCAACGCCAAAGCCACCATGCTCACCGCCGAGCTCGACGATCCCACCGGCTATGGACGGGTCCTTAAAGACGGCGATGGTAACCTGCTGCGGGTAGTCGAAGAGAAAGATGCCACCGACGAGGAGCGCACCATTCAGGAAGTCAATGGCGGCATCTATGTCTTCGATACCCAGGCACTATTTGCCACCCTTCCCCGCGTCAAAAACCATAATAAACAAAATGAGTATTATCTGCCGGATGTTTTGTATATTCTCAAGGAACAAAACCAGATCGTTGCGGTTGAAAAAGCAAAAGATTTTAAAGAAATTCTGGGTGTTAATACCAGGGAAGCACTAAGGAAAGTTCATGCAGAGGTCTTCATTTAATCGCTGGCTGCTGGTTTACCCGGTGGTGCTGTGTCTTACCTCAAGCCTCTTTGGGCAACTCAAGTCCGACCTGCCTCAGACCACTTCGGCATCTCAGCTCAAATCTATCGCCAGCCCTTCGTGGCTTGATCCACAGCGCTTTAGCATGTCCCACAGCTTCTCCATCTCGCTCATGTCGGGTACCGGCCTGCCGTCAGGTACCTCCAGTCTGAGTGTCTATACTGACCAGATGCGGTACCTTATTACCAACAATCTTCTATTGAGCAGCCAGATTCATCTGGTCCAGCCCGGTATTATGAGTTCAACTATGCCCGCTGCGAATAACCTGCTGCTGTATTATCAAGCGGGTATGGACTGGTGGCTCTCGGATAAGTTTAATATCCATCTGGGGATTTCAAACCTACCCCCTCTGAGACGCTATTCCCCCTGGTATCGTCCCATGTATGTACCATTTCAAAGATACCAGGCACCGGATCACTCTGAGATAATGGACAACTAGGAGTTGGCCCCTACGCGACGCCAGCGGCGCCCCTCGACCAGCTCTCGCTATACCGCCTCCCACCTCCACCGATCCCGGAGCAAGCACAGGCTTGATTTCCAGCATTGGCTATTCAATCTAACCTTGATTGCCATGGGGCTGCTTGTGGTGGGATTCATCATCTCCGCCTTAACCACCCGCTCCGGAGTTGAAATCACGGTCACCGGTGATGACCTGGCCGACCACACCAGATTACTTACAGTTCCACCCGGCACGACGAGCAAAGGGAAGCCTGAATCGGAACTGGGCGACAACCGGATCGAAGTCGAGGTGCTAAATGGCTGCGGCAACCCGGGCCTGGCCAACAAATTTACCGACTACCTGCGGAACCACGGCTACGACGTGATCCGATTCACTAATGCCCAACGCTATGACTACCCCCGAACCCTGGTGGTCAATCGGGGGACAGACTTTACTCGGGCCAACCTTGTAGCCCACACCCTCGGCGTCGAATCCAACGCTGTGGAAAATATGCCTGATCCCTCCCTCCAACTTGACGTGACGATTATCCTCGGCCAGGACTATTCCACTTTAACCTCTTATCGGGAAATGATGTCATCCAGACGCTAACTACCACTTATACCTCCAGGCTCCATACTACCCCCCATCCTCATGCCAGCAAAGCGTGATCGCCGTCCGAATCGTGCGCTAACCCCCTCGGACTTGGCCTTTCGGTCAGCCGACTTAATGCTGGACAAAAAGGCCAAAGAAATTATCATTATGGACCTGAGAGAGCTCACCTCCGTTACCGATTTCTTCGTACTTTGCACGGGAGAATCGGATGTGCAAGTCAAGGCTATAGTGGACCATTTACATGAAACCCTTGACGCCGAAGATACGAAGCCTTCCCATATCGAAGGCTACGATCAACTGTCCTGGGTTCTGATTGATTATATCGATGTTGTAGCCCATATTTTCCTCCCCGAAGTGCGGGATTATTATGGCCTGGAGCGATTATGGGCGGACGCGAAAATCTCTGAAGTCAGCGATTCCGGCGCATGATTGAACAGTTGCGCACCCAGCTAGCCGCCGCCCTCAAAAACCTGGGGATGGAGCTCGATAACATCCAGCTCGATCGACCGAAACAATCCGCTTACGGTGATCTGGCCACCAACGCCCCACTTGTATATGCCAAGAAGGCTGGTAAAACACCACTCGCCGTCGCCAAAGAACTCAAGGCTCGCCTTTCGCTGGATACCGAAGTCGTCACTGGGGTCGAGGTAGCCCCACCTGGGTTTTTGAATTTCACCCTGGCGGATGACTACCTCCGCCGGCACCTCCGCATCATACTGCAGCAGGGACAGGATTACGGCAAGTCCGCCCTCGGCGCTGGGAAAAGGGCCCTGGTGGAATTTGTCAGCGCCAATCCTACTGGGCCCTTGACCGTGGGTCACGGCCGGGGCGCTATCCTGGGGGATATTGTGAGCAATATCCTGGCCTGGAACGGCTACCAGGTGGAACGAGAATACTACTACAACGATGCCGGGCGGCAGATGCGCCTGCTGGGTGAATCGGTGCTGGCTCGGTACAGAGAACTCCTGGGTATGGAGGCCAAATTCCCGGAAGAAGGGTATGAGGGCAATTATATTCGCGATATCGCTCAGTCCCTGGTGGAACGGGACCGGGATGCCCTGGCAGACGAAGATATATCCTCCTTCACTGGCATGGCCGAAGAGGCTATCTTCCAGGACATTAAAACTACTCTGAACCAACTGGGAGTGGTTTTTGACAATTACTTCAATGAGTACAGCCTCTATGAATCAGGGGCCTTGGACACAACCATTGCGGCCCTTGAAAGGAAAGGTTTCATCTATCGGAAAGAGGGCGCCACCTGGCTTAAAGCCACCGAACTGAGTCGCGACAGTGACCGCGTGCTCGTTAAAAGTACCGGCGAGCCCACTTACCGCCTCCCCGATATCGCCTATCACGCCGACAAGCTCGAACGGGGGTACGGCCTGATTGTGGACGTCTTCGGCGCCGATCACCAGGATACCTATCCCGACGTCCTGGCCGGAGTAAAGGGACTGGGATACAACACCGGCAATATCCGCGTCCTCATTCACCAATTCGTCACCCTCACGCAGGGGGGCCAACAGGTAAAGATGTCCACTCGCAAAGCCACCTTTGTCACCCTGGATGAACTGCTCGCCGAGGTGGGCCGGGACGTAGTGCGCTACTTCTTCATCATGCGCGGCATGGGGTCCCACCTCCAGTTCGACCTGGACCTGGCACGCAAATCTTCCGACGAGAACCCCGTCTACTACCTGCAGTACGCCCACGCCCGGATGGTGAACATCGGCAAACGGGCCGAGGCCTTCGGCTACGAGCTGGACCTGGAGCAGGCCCCGCTGGAGCTGTTGGCCCTCCCCGAGGCCCGGACGTTGATGGTCCTGCTATGGTGGTTCCCGGAGGTGATCCGGCAGGTGTATGAATCGCTGGAACCGCAGATGGTGGCCAACTTCCTCCAGGAACTGGCAACAGCCTACCACCGCTACTATACCGTGGCCCGGGTGGTCACCGATGACAAGGAGCTCAGCGCCGCCCGCCTGGTGATCACCGAGGCCTGCCGTCAAACCCTCGCCAACGGTCTGGCCATCCTGGGCGTTACGGCCCCGGAACGGATGTAACGAATCCCTCTGCCGCATCTTCCTCCCCTTGGGCTCCCAGGTATCGGATTCGGTAGTCCCGTGCACTAAACACAGAGACCAAAAGAATAATCCCTAAGAGAGGCCCTTATCCGTAGCGGCTGAGATAGGCTAATCAGCCGGACATTACACTATCGCTATCCGGTGTGATCCTGTCACCAGTCAAGTTCTAGCGCCGCAGCCAGGAACGCCATCAGCGGCGACATGGCCTGATAGACACCCGTGACGTAGTCGATAAAACCGGGTGAAGTGACCTGTTTAATAGTGGGGCTGGTGCCCACCACGAGGCTCTTAAGGCGTAAGTCGTCGGCGAAGGGGTGATCGGGATCGAAGTCCCGGGGGACCCGCTTCAGCTGCTCTCCGTCCAGGCTAACGAAGCGCTCCCGGAAGCCGGGATCGTTCACCACCCGGCCCCATGCTTCCCGGTGGCTGTCAATCCGCTGACGAATGAGATTGAGGATCGGTGTCGGTGGCAGCCAGATCCCACCGCCGACCACGTTCTCTTCGGGGTCCAGATGCAGATAAAAGCCGATGGTATGGACTCCCTCGCCAACGCTGTGCCGGAAATGGCAGGCGGCATGGGTCTTATAGGGTGATTTGTCCCTGGAAAAGCGGGTATCCCGGTAGATGCGGAACATGGAACCGCCGACAGGTCGAGGGTCCGCAGTGATGTACTTCGATATTTTAGATAACGGCTCCTGCATCATCACGATGAAATCCAGCATAGGATTACGTACATCGGTGATGTAGCGCTCCTTGTTAGCGTTGAACCACTGGCGGTTGTTGTTCGCGCTTAGTTCCCGCAGGAATGAATATAATCTGGGCGTGAAGGGCGATTTCGTATCCGTCACCGTCGCATTCCTCTTGATCCCCTTCCTTTTATACGAGGATAGTGTACAGCTTATCCGGGAATAAACGGAATGCAAAAACGCCCCGCTGTCGGGGCGTTTACTGGTGGAGGCGGGGGGAGTCGAACCCCCGTCCGAAAAGGGGACCCAAATGGTCTCTACGTGCGTAGACCGTTGGCAATTCTCGCCGCTGCCTGGTCAACGGTCAACCGCGGAAGCGGCCAGCCTGATTTTTCTTACCCCGGCCCCTCAGGCAAAGGTCAGGGCCAGTCTGCAAAAACGACGCTGACACCTGAGAAGGCAGACACTTCTCAGGGCAACGGGCTAACGCTGTTTAGGCGTATGCCATGCCGTAGTTATCGGCATTTATGGTGTTGACCGGATGGTTTACGAGGTTACCGGACCTCCTCGGCACGCTGCCACTTGCACCCTCCAATCCGTCGATACCGTTTCGCCCCCATGTCAAAAAACATCGCCAAGCTCACCAACAGAGGTGACTTTGCTCTATGGATAATATAATTTGGCTACACGCTAATCCCAAGATTTACAGTAATTCACTCAACCCATATCGGAAATAGCTGCAGGACCTTTAAATGAGCAAGATCACCTCAGAAACGCTGCCTCAATTCCAAAAGTTCCTCTCAGAGCGCGGTCTGGATGCCTGGCTGCTGTACGATTTCCATGACCTCAATCCCTTCGCCCGCCAGTTCCTGCCCCTGGAGGAAGGCGTTTTCACCCGCCGCTGGTGTTATCTCCTGCCGGCCCGGGGCACACCCACGGTGCTGGTCCACCGGATAGAAGAGAACTACTTCGAGGGTCTGACGGGAAACCTCGTCCTCTACAGCGGCTGGCAGGAATTCGAGAATGTGGTCGCGGAACTCCTTGCCGGTCATCGGCGGGTGGCCATGGAATACTCGCCCGGGTGCGCCCTGCCATACGTGAGCAAAATCGATGCCGGAACAATGGAGCTGATCCGCCGCACGGGTGTAGAGGTGCTGTCATCCGGTGACATCATCCAGTATTTCCATTCCCGCTGGACTGCTCAGGGATATGCCCGCCACAAGGCCACAGTACCGATCATGCACCGGATCCGGGAGCAGGCGTTTGCAGCGATCGCGGAAGCCGTCAGGCCGGGGCGTTCGATCAACGAATATACCATCCAGCAACAGATAGCGGCCGAATTCGCCAACACTGGCCTTATCAGCGACGCTCCCCCCATTGTGGCCGTCGATGCCCATGCCGCCATGCCCCACTACGCTCCCACCGAAAACAGCCATGCCCCCATCGAAAAAAGCAACCTGGTGCTCATCGATATGTGGGCCAAGCAGGCTGATGATCCCGAAGCTACCTACGTCGACATCACCTGGACCGGTTACGCGGGTAAGAATGTGCCGGATCAAATCGCCCGCATCTTCGATATTGTGAAACGAGCCCGCGATACCGCCGTCAGTTTCATCGCCGAGCGCCTGACGTCCGGCCAGCCCGTGGCGGGCATGGAGGTCGACCAGGCCTGCCGCCGCGTTATCACCGAGGCGGGCTATGGTCCCTACTTCACCCACCGCACCGGCCACAGCATCGACACCGAAGTGCACGGAGCGGGGGTTAATATTGACGCCCTGGAGATGCGGGACGACCGGCAGCTTATCCCTGGGGTTGGGTTCAGCATCGAGCCGGGTATCTACCTGCCCGGTGAGTTTGGTATCCGCAGTGAAATTGATGCCTACATCAATGAGTCCGGGGTGGAGGTAACCACCGCCCCGTCACAGGAGGAAGTGCTGCCGCTACTTGCGCTATTCTAGCGGCTGTGGGTTCCTTAACCCCTCAGGATGGGCCATAGCTGCATCCCAAGGTCGGTCCAGAGATGGGCTCTTACCTCCCATTTCCCGCACAATAATACCTATGCACCACCTCATTCCTGGGCCCATTTTCTTTCAACCCACCCGATGATCCCTGGAAGAATAATCACCGTCGTAAGGAAGCAGGCCCCGACACCGAGAAACAGCGCGATACCCAGACTGCCGTAGCCCCGCCAGATGGAGAACACCATTGAACCGAAAGCCAGCATGGTTGTCAATGAGGTCAGCAGGATGGCTTTGCCTGTACTGGAGAAGACCGTACTCACCGAACCAGGCCCTTCCCGCCGCCAGCGGTGCACGATGTGCACCCCATCGTCGATACCGATCCCCAGGATCAGCGGCAGCGCCATCACGTTCATCACGTCCAGCTGCCGGCCCACCAGGTGCATCAGGCCTACCATCCAGGCCATACCCGCTACCAACGGGATCATGGCCATCAAGGCCAGCCCCGGCTTGCGGAAGTCCACCATTAGCAGTACGAATACCACTACTATGGTAAGTAGAGCCGCGTTGCGCCCGTCACGACCAATGATGTCGAGCAATGCCCGGAACACCGGCGGGAAACCCGTGGCTCGCTCACTCATCGCTTCCAGGTCATCGGTGAAACGCGTCAGAAAGCGGGCATCCTGCCAGAGATTGTCCCCGGGCAGTACCGTCACCAGGAACAGGCTTCGGTCCTCGTTGGCGTAGCGGTCCAGGATCGACTCGGGCAACTCCTCCAGACGGACGGGATCCGTGTTGGCCATGCCCAGTACCCGCTCCTTGAAGGTGTCGAAATAGGCTTTCTGGAAAGCATTAGCTCGTGCTATCAGTTCCTGTTGCGGATGATCCAGGATTCCCTTCAGCCGGGTGAAAATGGTCTCCGCCGATGGTAGATCCGGGTCGCCCGCCAGTTCCCGGCTCTTCCGGTCTACCTTGTCCTGCCCACCGATGAAGGACATCACCTGCAGCTCCATCACGTTCATCTCCAGCCGCTCGATCTCGTCGCTCAATGCTCCGATGTCACCGCTGGTGGCCAGTGGCTGGTACACCGCCTGGGCCATCAGGCGACGGATGTTGTTGATGTGCGGCCAGCGCTCGCGCTGCTCAGATGTCGAAGGCAGGTATAGTGAGATGTCCTCCACCATCGCCACCGATGCGTATTCCTTGGCCTTTGCCGCCAGGTCCCGCGATTCATCGGCACTCTCCGCCACCAGGTAGGCGAAATCCATGCTCAGGTCGAACTTGTCCAGCACCGTATCCTGCAGTGTGATGCTGGGAATACCTTCCGCTTCGATGTCCATGTAATTGTGATTGAAAGTGATCCTTGTCGCCGACCAGAATAGCAAGGCGGTCAACACCACAGCTCCCCCCAGCGCAAAGATATAGCGTTCCTTCAGCACCTCGCCGACCTGGCCCAGAAAGATAAATGAAATGTCCTTGGCCTTGGGTTGGACTGCAACTCCCCTCGTCGTTAGCCGCCGCTCCCTGCGCCGCTCTCGGATCACCAGCATGGAGGGCAGCACCGTGAAAGTGGCAATCATCACCGCTATTAAACCGATGCCCATCACCAGTCCCATCTCGCTCAGGGCCCGGGAATCACCGATCATTAGCGCTAGAAAGGCACAGGCGGTGGTCAGGGCACCGGTGAAGACGCCCTTGCCCGATTTCAGCATCCCTTCCCGCATGGATTCATCCAGCGGCTTGCCCAGAGCCCGCATCTCCGTGAAGCTGGAAATGATATGGATGGAGAAATCGATACCGAGCCCCAGGAGCACTACGATAAATATGGCCGTCATAATATTCATCACCGGCACCATCAGCGCCGATATACCGGCGGCCCATATCAATCCCACAATCAGGTTCACCAGCGCCAGCAGCGGCGCCACCCACATGCGTAGGGAGACGAAAAGCAATGCTCCGATGCCCACCAGGGCCAGCAACGTGGTAAGCCCCAGGCCTTCCATGGAGTACACCATCTCGTCCCGGCCTAACGGTATTGCACCGGTCAATCCGGCCTGCACGTCAGGAAAGTCCTCCAGCGTTCTGTCCACCAGCGCCTGGATGGCGTCGGTACCATCAACCATCAGGTTCACGTCCATCATGCTGAAAGTGGGAATGACGTTCAGGATCAGGGCCTGGCGATCGTAAGAAATAAAATACGGATCGCCCGTGAGGAGCTTGTCCACCGCTGCCTCAGATTCGGCAGCTGCCACGGCTTCACCTTCCAGATACCGCTCCAGGATTCCCAGCCAGCCCTCGATACCGTCCAGGAACATGTAGGCCTCATCCTCCTGCTCCCGGGTGCTCAGCGACTCATCAGCTTCAATATATTCCTTCTCAAAGCTGTCGTTGATATTGGTGAGCAGGGGCACCAGGTTGGGGTCCTCGAAGATATCTTGCATGTTCTCCAGATCCGAGGCCTTCATCAACATGAAACCGTGGTCCTGGATAAAGTCCAGCTCCTGCTTGTAATCCACCCGGCGGGCATAGAGCTTGGTCTCGCCTTCTTCACCCCCCGGCACAGACAGCGGCTCGAGCAGCTTCGGCGCCAGGGCGTCAGCGAATTGCTTGATCCGCTGTTCTTCCCCCTGCACTACCACCACTACACTGGAGGCGCTGAGGAACTCCTCCAGGATGCGGTCAAACTCAATGGTCCGTTTGTCACCCTTCGGCAGCATATCCGACCATTTCGGACTCATCTCGATGTGCTCCGCCATGATCCCCAGGATGATGGTAACGAAGATGCTGCCGATCACCATCCAACGGGTCCGGTTCACCGCCCAGTCGGCTAACTTGATCAAAATCCGGTCTCTCACGGGTTGGCCCCTTGATGCATACTGTCGTTACATTGGTCTCGCATCACTCGCAGAGAATTAAAAGTACGCCCTCAACCGCAGCCTCCAGGCCCAGTCCTGCAGGCCGAATTCGGTGTCCGCATCACCCACAGCAAAACTCCCGAACAGGCTCACGTTCACGTTCTCGAAGGCGTTCCAGTTTAGCAGGGGATTGACGGCAAAACTCTCGTCGTTCAGGTTGGCAATGCCGAACAGGCCCACCGACAGCACGTCACTGATCGGGTGATTGGCCATCAGGAAGACATAGTCCTGCATCAGGCTGTGGCTTCGTCCATCCAAATATTGCTCGTAATCGAAAAAGGCCAGGTTACTCGTATCAGCCCCGGCACTGTTGTGGAAGTACTCCACCATCATGTAGGTCTGAAAGTCGAATGTGTGATCAATACCTAGCAGGTATTCGCCGAAATTCATGTTACCAGGGCTGTCCCCCATGTGCCACAGGCCTTCACCCCATAGACCCAACTCCCAGATCTGGCCTACGATCGAGCCACCCAGCTTCCTGTAAGTCATGAGCGTATCCGTGTATGTTTTCAGGCGCCAGTATGGATATGGCCGGGTGTATTCAGTGTAGGTACCCGTGAAGTCGAAGCTCCCCAGACCGGCCTTGGCCTGCACCATCTTGGCCGATGCTTCCCATGATTCCTCCGGTGCCAGGATGAGGTCTAGACCCACTCGGTCACCCAGGGGGACTTCCGCTCGCATGGCTGTGATCCCGGTCTGCTCATAGGTAGGGTCCATCAGGTCCTTGACATTGAAAATGTCGGTCGGATTCCACGCATAACCCGTTCCCAGCGAGATCTGCTGTTTACCCACCGTCAGGTCAAAATGCTGGAAGCGGGCTTTCAGAAAAACATTGTCCAGGTACAACGTATCTGTCAGCGGAAAGATCATCGTGGTGTCCCCTAAGATCGGTTTCCAGAGCTCCTCAGGAAGGAAGTCGAGGACATTCCACTGCGTTTTGCCGTGGAAGCGCCGGATGTTCAGGTTGGCGCCCAGGGTCACCGCCTCGCTGGGATGGGCCAGCAGGTCCAGCCGCAATTTATTATACCCGAAGTAGTATTCCTGGCCACTGATCCGGGCTCCGTCCATTTCACCCTCGTAATAACCAAAAAACTCGGGCTGGCCAAATAGTGCCGTGGGAGTCAATACGGCTATAGCCACAATAAACGATCGATATGCTTTTATGCTCATATAACAATCCCGAAGTAACGCTGCCTCATTTCTTCAAATTCCGCTCACTGAAGAATCCCGCCGGTGGCTCCCAGCTGTAACTCACTGAGATTATCTCCATGCTGGTCTCCGTGGCCTCCTGGTGGTTGCGCATGATCATGCGCGTAGCTGTGGGGTAGCCGTCTACCTCCTGGATGTCGTACATGTACAGCGACTTGAGTAATTCATCCTCTTCGTAGTAGTCGATCCGCAGAGGATGATAGTTGTCCTGCTGGACCCAGATCATGATTTGGGAATACGAAGGCTCTTCCTCAGGAACCGCCGTGCATTGCAGTTTCCAGCACTTCTGTCCTTCGTATTTCTCTTCACCGAGATTGACCGGGTTATATTCCTTCTTCCACGAATCACCCGATCCCATGTCCTCATAGGTGAAGTCGCTGCCCTGAACCTTCTGCTTCTTGGCGTGGGAGGCCAGTTTGCGCACCCGGTTGGTACGGGGGAAGTAGGTCCAGATGTCGTCAGCATTGTTCAGCATCAGGAAGGCCTGGCCCCGCACCGAGGCCGGCTTCTGGTAACGCATAAGGGACTTTTCCCCCTTGTTGGCCGAGAAAGACTCCAACTCGAAGGTCCGCTTCTGCCCGGTGGAGGTTGTGATGGTCTGGCGCATGATTCCGCTGCTGTTGACCGGTGTGAGCACCTCGGTCATGTGATCAAGAACCTCCATCCCCGTGGGGATGTCATCCTGGGCTCGAACTGTCCCTGTCCAGAGAACTCCCAGTCCTAGGGTGATGGCTATACCTGAAACAGCTGTCTTTCTCATGGTACAATTCCCTTCATGAATGATCGGATGGCTTCTTCCTTCAATTTTTCGAACCGATCCTTCTCTGGAAACAGGATGTACTGCCACATCAGTCCATCCCCGAAGGCCAGCAGTAGCGAGGCCACGCCGTCTAGGTTCATCGACCTGAACTCGCCGGCCTCTATCCCCTCTTTAAGAATGGCCTTGACCTTCGAGTGCAGCTGGCTGTACATCGCTACCAGCTCGAATCCCCCACCATGCCACTGACCACGGGCACCCTGAGCCCAGATCTCCGTCATCAGGATAATCGCATCGTCAAAATCGGGGATCAAAGTCATGTCGATCAACTCGTGCAGACAGCGCTCCAGCTTGGCCCGCGGTGAGTCTTTTGTTTGCAGGACCGTGTCGAACATCGCGTTCACCTGCTGGATCACACCTTCCACGATGGCGTCAAATAGTTCTTCCTTGCTCCGAAAATACTCGTAGACCGTTCCCTTGCCAACACCTGCTTCCTTGGCGATATCGTCAATACGTCCTTTACTTAATCCTTCGTGGGCGAAGACTTTGATAGCGGCCTGGATGATCGGTTCGCGTTTACCCTTCATGGCTCAGCTTAATGAAATCGACTGACCAGTCAGTCAAGAACTTAAACCAGCCTCAAACCGAAATCAAGACCCACTCTTTAATATCTACCAACCCGTGTCCCAGGGCTGGCGCCGGCGCAAATTGAATTGTTGCTGGCATCTCCGCTTACCTTGACCATAGGATATCTCAATGTGATTCTTCATTGGCAGATGCTGCGCTTTTTTCTGGAGAAACATTGGCACGCTTATGGTTCAAGTAGCCTGCCAACCCGGCCAGCGGCGGGATGATCAGGACGGTCGCCACGAAACAGGCACCCACGCCGATAAACAATGCGATGCCGAGGGAACCTAAACTCCGCATCCTGGCAAAGCCCAGGGACCCGAAGCCCAGCATCGTGGTCAGAGAAGTCAGCAGAATCGCCCGGCCGGTAGAGGAAAACACCACCCTGTGGGCCCCGTTACCTTCGATCTGATAACGGTGAACAATGTGGACACCATCGTCCACGCCGATGCCGATGATCATGGGGATGGCCATAATATTCATGAAAGTGATCATCAGTCCGGCCAGTTCCATGGTACCTATCATCAGGATCACACCCAGCACCAGCGGTACGATCGCCAGCAGGGCCTTCTTCACACTGCGGAAATCCAATAGCAGGAGCAGAAAGATTACCACGATCGCCAGTTGGATGGCCAGCTTGCCATCCTTTTTGATGGCTTCAATGAAAGCATACACCAATGGCGGCATGCCCGTGGCCCGGGGACTGATCTCCGTCATCTCTTGGTGGAACCGTCGCAGAAACTGAAGCTCCCAGACATTCTGCTTGGGATAAACGTAGACCAGGAAATTTTCGCCGGATTTCCCGACGAACTGCATCCGGAACTCTAGAGGCAGGTCTTCCAACTGGATCGCTTCGGTGTTGGCCATCTGCAGAACGCCCGCCCGATACGTTTCGCCGAAGTCACGATGAAACTGACGGAGATCACTCAGTGATCCATTACCGTCAGTTTCCAACTGCTCACGGGCGACACTCAGTGTACCCCGGTCGAGGTCCGCCATGACCGGACGCAACCGCTCATGCAGCCGGGCAATAGTAGGATCGTCTTCCCCGGGAAGGGTTCCCACCAACAGCGCCGCCTTGAGATAGACCTTATCCTGACCACCCAGCACCGCCATGGACTGGATCTCCATCACGTTGGCTTCCAGACGGTCAATCTCCTCCTGCAACCGCCCCAGGTCATGTTCCGTGAACCTTGATCGCAGGGCGGTGCTTTCCATCGCTCGATGGATCTCAGATATCAGGGCTTTGCGCTTTTCCTGCTCGCCGGGCGGGGGCAGCAGATCGGTGATTGACTCCACAGTCCCGGCGATCGACTGGTCTCTGGCAGCCTCCGTAAGTAGGCGGGCCTCCTCCAGCGACCGGGCGGTGATCATCGCTGGCTCAATATCCATGTCGTATTCCGCCAGCAGGCGATCAATCAACTCGACGGACTTCAGACCCTTCGGCTCCAGGTTCAGCATGTTGTAATCCCATTCCAGCCGGCTGGCACGATAACCGAAATAGCCCACCACGATCACCACCGCCACCAGGGAAAACGCCCAGCGACGGGACAGGCCCTGAGCCATGTTCCCTAAAAAGCCATAGGAAATATCCCGGACAGGTTTCGTCCTCGCCTCCTTTCGGAAACGCTCACTGATCCGTTCCCTCAAGACCACCAGGGTGGGCAGTACGATTAGTGTCGCAATCATAATCATAATGATACCGACACCCAGTACCCAGCCGAATTCCCGCATGCCGTCGGTATCTGCCACCAGCAGGGTCAGAAACGCTATGGCCGTTGTGGTGGCACCCGTAATGATCCCGGCGCCCGACTTTCTCAGGGCCGCCTGCACGGACGTCAGTACATCCCCCCCACGAGCGCGCGTCTCGGTGTAGACGGAAATAATATGGATAGAAAAGTCAATGCCCATACCAATCAGAATCACGCCGATCATTGCCGTGAATAACGTGAGTCTGCCAACTAGCAGCCAGACCAGTCCCAGTGTCCATAATATGCCTATGATCAGGGTCACGATTGCTAACACCGGACTCACAACCATCCGGAAAGCCAGGATGAATAGAATTAGAATTCCGATCAGCGCCAGAATGGTGATTATGAAAGAATCACTCTGCACTGCTAACATCTCGTCACGCTGGATGGGAACGGCGCCGGTGAGTCCTACTTTGACACCCTGCTTATCGGCGGCCTTGTCGACTATCTCCTGGATCGCGTTCGTACTGGCTATATCCGCATCGATATCCATCACGTTGAAAGTGGGTAGAATCTGGAGGATGAGCACGCGCCGATTCCAGTTCTGAAGGTATTCCTCCCCGAAGAGAATAGCATCACTGGCAGCCTGGCCGGCACCTTCCACCCGGCCACCCAGCACCCCGGTAAACTCTTCCACCCAGCTCTGGATACCGTCCAGGAAACGCACCGCACCCTGTTCCTGCTCCAGGCTGGATATCTTCTCTTCGCTCTGGATATATTCCTTCTCGAAACTGTCATTCAGGTTGGTGAGAAAGCCCA
>JBGVTM010000261.1 GCA_041862535.1 Candidatus Neomarinimicrobiota bacterium
AGCGCCAAGGGTGAAAGTAACATCTGATCGAAAACGGTAACGCAGACTTACCCCGAAAGTTTCGCCCTGACCCGGCTTATAACCGACCTCGGAAGCTTTTAGCGCTGCTATAATGCGGGCGCTGAAATTAGATGACCTTGTGTAATTCAGGCCGAACTTAGCATAGTGCAAGATGGCCACCCGCTGTTGTATGATCTCCAGACCAGCATTATTTAGTGTGCTGGTGCTGGCAACTTCCTCCTGGGTACGATAGTACAGTGAGGCTTCAATAGGCCGCTTCATGATTTTGATGCCCAGTCCCGATTGCCAACCCTCATACGGCCAGGTGTCGGCGGATTGGGATTTGACCTGGCAATAGCTGTCCAGGTAGCCACTGAGCTTCACGTACCTTTGATTCCAGCGCCAGCCGATGAACCATCCCGACTCGTTGCCGCGACTCACCGCCTCCCCCACCAGTCGCCCACGCAAAGGAACCCACTCGGGTGGATATCGGCGCTGTAGCAGGGCTAGCCGCAACTGCTCATTCTTAGGACTCCTGGACCCAATAAAAGTCAAACGGGTCTGACTGGCTCTTCCAGTGGGTTGCCAGGGCTCCTTGTAAGGATATAGCTGAATGGCTTCTTCGTGGCTGGCATGCAACTCTCCCAACGGACTATGGAACGAACGCATCGCTACCAGGGAAAAGTCCTGGCGCTGTGAGCCTGACGTCTCTGCAGTGCTCTGGAGACTATACCAGGAGGCCAGTCCGCCCAATTTCCAGCCCACCAGGGAGGTAGTGCCCGCTAGATAGGTGACATTTTCAGCAGTGGTAGCCCCGAGTCTGGTATGGGTACGATAGTCCACTACCCGTGGTGTACCATCCGGTTCGGCGGTGATATCCACGCGCTGAATACTGGTTCCGGCCACGAATTGGAACCGGCCCCGTTGGGCGTGGATACTGGCCCCCCGCAGCACACCGGTGTTCGTATTGCTGTAACCTGGCCGCAGCTGGATGAGACGAGTGGTGGGCCGAAGCAGGGTTTCACCCCTGGGAGCAGCGAATTCTTCGGCCAGTACAAGGCCCAGCCCCCAGATGAGTCTGTGGGCCCCGAGAGCCAATTGGGTACGCCCTTTTTGAATAGTAACACTCAGATCGGACAAGTCGGCTAATCGATACTCACCGGGGTCGCGCTGCACCGCCCATTGAGCCGACCACTGGCCTCCATTAAGGTTCAAACGGGTGCGAATTCGCTCATCGGTGCCTGCGGTCGCAATACGGGCTGACATTTGGGCCGCAACACCCCGATCCGGAGGAAGATAGAAAAATTGCCGCAGCGATTGAATGCTGGCTCCAGGCAGGTGCGTCCGTCGGGCTACATCTTCCCAGCTGGTAAAAGGTCCCGATTGCCTCGCTGCCAATACTACTCCCGCCAGTGAGTCCTCCAAAAACCAGAAATCTGCCGACACGGTGTTATTCAGGCTGAGCGGATTATCGAGTAGTGACTCCAAGGCGACGAAATCCGCATCGGAAAGCAGCTGCAAATTGAGAATATCGCTGTTCAGATGTTGAGCTGGTTGGGCGTACAGGACCGCCACTAGGAACCAGGAAAGTATCTTATTTAAATGCAACCCCAAAGGCGGTTGATGGCCCGAAAATGGGATGGTAGTTCAGCCTCACCGATAGTAGCAGCCGTCCAATGGGTACATGGGCGCTCCCATAGGGGATACCCGGTTCGGTGCGGTATCCAAGCTGGAGCGTCAATTCCCGCCAGGTGATGAAGGAGACTTCCATCACCTGCCTCAGGGCATAGCCCGGGGTTTTTTCGACCGCCAGGGCCCAGGTGTAATGATCTCCAATACGCGAAGTCACTGCCAGCTGGAACAGTTGTCGGGAAAGGCTTTCATATGCCTGCTTCCGTCCCATGACCTGACCACCGTACCAAACAGCCGCCTCCATATCCTCGGAAAGAGGGGCGCTCAAAGCTGCTCCCATGAGAAGTACGCCCTTAATGGGATCGAAGCGATCGATGGTAACCTTATGATAGGCCAGACTGAAACCCACCCTTAGATAGTGAGGTATCTGTTTGGCCAGAGCAGTGGTAAGGCTGGTCTCACGGTAAAGCTTATCCCCTGAGCTCCATATACCGGTGGCGGCCCGCCAGGTTTTTAACTGCCCCCCTACAGAAATGCTGCTGTAAGCAGCCCAAGGTTGTCCCAGCGGCTGTCCTCGGCCTAAGGTAAGCCAGATTGGATGGTCGGGTAGGGAAGCGGGACTATTCATGACTGGTGGAAAGATGCCGTCCACCTCGCCCGCGATAGTTCGAAACAAGTCGGTGCCCTCAAAAGCACCCGAGAGGATGCTGGTTAAGATCCAGCAAAGGTAAATGATTGTTGGATGAGCAGATGGCTTCCGGTAGAGGCCGGGGCGGGCGTCCAGCTTACCATGGGAAGCCTTGGCAGTTTTATCGTGGGTCTTCTGCTCCTTCATTTCGAATGGGTGGCCGGCTGTTCTGCATTACCCGGAACACCTTCTCGCCCCGCTTGACCATACGATACTTTTCCCGCGCCAGGCGTTCAATGTAAACAAGATCGTTCTGCAGGCTGCTCATCTCTTGGCGCAACTGGGTGGCCCGCTCTTGGAGCAGCGCAATTTCCACCTCCAGGCGTTCCTGCTCAGCACGTAGCTGATATAGGCGGAACAGTCCATGCCGATTCAAAAGGATGTATAGGAAGATCACCATTATCACAATCACGCTTATCCAGCGCTTGGGATGGTGAGCGCGGTCTTTCCGCCTGCGCACTGTTCCTCTGCGGAGAGTGCGGGGGGTCATCCGCTGGATTCTCTACTGCCGAACATGGGAAATACTTCTTTGCCGGCGAAGCGCGCCTCGCCAGCTAAGGTTTCCTCTATGCGGAGCAGCTGGTTGTATTTGGCGATGCGGTCGGTGCGGCTGGCTGAACCGGTCTTAATCTGCCCAACTCCAGTAGCCACGGCCAGATCGGCGATGGAAATGTCTTCGGTCTCTCCAGAGCGGTGGGAAACAATCACGCCGAAGTGCGCTTCCTGGGCCTGGGCAATAGTGCGCAAGGTCTCAGTGACTGTACCAATCTGGTTGAGCTTGATGAGAATGGCGTTGATAGCCTTCAGGTCAATGGCCCGCTGAAGGCGTTGCTGGTTGGTGACGGTGAGATCATCTCCCACTATCTGCACCGAGCTTCCCATTCGGCTCTGAAGCAGCTGCCAGTTGCTCCAGTCGTCTTCAGCCAGACCATCCTCGAGGGATATGATGGGATAGGAATGGGCTAATACTTCGTAAAAGTCAATTAGCTCTTGGGCATCAAGCATCTTGTTTTCAGAGGCCAGATGGTATCGTTGGCTTGCCTTGTCATAGAACGAACTGGCGGCAGCGTCCAACGCCAGGAACAGCTGCTTCCCAGGATGATATCCGGTGCGCTGAATAGCCTCTAAAATTACCTCGATAGCTTCCTCGTTGGATTTAAGATCGGGGGCAAACCCTCCCTCATCGCCCACCGCGGTGGTCAGTCCTTTGCCCTTGAGAACAGTCTTCAACTGATGGAAGGTTTCCACCCCCATCTGCAGGGCCTCGGCAAAGGAGCTGGCACCAATCGGTAATATCATAAACTCCTGTATATCCAAGTTGTTATCAGCGTGCTGACCGCCGTTCAGGATATTCATCATGGGGATAGGCAGGGTGTACTTTTCCCGCTTCCCGGCTAGATAGGCGTAAAGTGGTTGGCCGGAGGAATTGGCGGCTGCGTGGGCCACGGCCAGGGAGACGCCGAGGATGGCATTGGCGCCAAGGCGACCCTTATTGGGGGTTCCATCCACTTTGATCATGGTCTCATCCAGCCCGGCTTGATCTAAAGCCTCGCAATCAATGACTGCTTCAGCCAATTCCCCATTTACATTGGCCACGGCTCGACGGACTCCCCTTCCCAGATAGCGGCTGGGATCGCTATCCCGCAGCTCGACTGCTTCGTGCTTACCGGTGGAGGCCCCAGAAGGGACGATAGCCCTTCCCAAAGAGCCGTCATTCAGGCGGACTTCGACCTCGACAGTGGGATTGCCGCGGGAATCTAGAACCTCGCGGCCGCGAACAGAGGTTATTGCAGGCACATGTCCCCCATTAGTTTATTATGAATTGATAATTTAACTACTTAATCGTGGGTTATGGTTGACCGAATGACATATCATGATCATCCCCGATCAAATGCCCCCTCGACAGAATGCAGCTACCTCAGGAGCCGCCTGTCCATTTCGATAACCCGGCTGGGTCAGATTCTCATTTTTCAGAAAAAACTTGCCGGCCGAAGTGTGATCAGCGGCCAGATCTGAAATTTGAAAGCCTCGACGCTTCCTTCCAGCCTTTCTGGGCCAGGATGCTAGTAAGTGTATTCTAATAACTGCTTGGTGAGCCGCTGGAAGACCCTCGAAGGTTCAGCTGCCACCTGGGCTGTTCAGATCGTTCAAGGCTTGGCACTACCCGATTGAGCTTACCTTACTTATTGGCTCTTTCTGATAATCTCCTCAGCCGATCGCTGCAGCGTGTCAAGTATCTTTTTCGTGCTCTGAATCTCCTTGATGGCCTGGGCCGCAAAAGGATCATCAGGATTAATCGCCAGCGTGTTGTCCATGAAATAGAGGGATTCGGAATAGGCCTTCTGGGCCTGTTTGAAATTCTCCACAGCCACTTCCAGTTTCTCGATAGGGATTTCTTCGATGCTTACGGCTTCCCGATATAGTTCTTGACCTTTTTCCAATGCTTCATTGCCGATGTTAGCATAAACCGCACCTAAGTTATAGTAAACGTCAGGGTCTTTCGGTGCCTGTCGCTGAGCTTCCTCGAGGATCTCGAGAGCTGCTTGAGAATTATCAGTCTCTAAATAAACTGCTGTCAGCCGCTGCATCACGTCGATGTTGTCTGGGAGGGCCTCGTGAGCCCGTTCATAGTAACTGACAGCCTGCTCGTAGTCGCCATCATTCCAGGCACGCTCACCTGCCAGCAGCAATACCACTCCATTTTCGGGATCCTTTTCGAGAGCGTCGTTAAGGGCGGCCTGCTCTCCCTCGACGTCGCCCAATTGCCGGTAACAATAGACCAGATTAGTGAAAACGGCCCCCTCTTCCGGCCAGATGAGGATAGCGGTTTCAAAATGCGTTTTGGCCTGCAAAAATTGCTGCCGCTGTTCCTCATTGGGCGGCTCGCCGCCGGTGGCATTGATCGTGGCATTATACAGGTCAGCCCCCCGCTTGTATTCCATGGACCATTGCACCTGCCGAAGGTTCTGGACCAGCTCCTTAATGGTATATTGGCCCATCCGCTGGGAGGGATTTCGCTGCAGGGCCTCCTCCAGCATCTGGTTCATATCCTCATACCGGCGCTGCTCAGCGTAAACGTCCTTTGCCAGGAGATAGGGAATTTTGGCGTTGTTTTTCTCGCTATCCAGTTCGAGAGCCTTCAAGAAGAACTCCTCCGCTCTTTCCAGATCTTGCTGTTGAATATACATCTTGGCGGAGACGAATTCCTGGCTCTCACAGCTCTGATCGATAATGAGGACCAGACCCGCGAGGATAATGACTACTAATTGCCTTTTCACGGTTCTACCTTTTTGTGTCTTGCATTGTTGGTTTCGTCACTAACGAAGTTAAGTATAAAGCCAGTCTTTTTGGAGTGGAGAGCATTAGTCCATGAGTTCCCGGATTGCCGCCATCCTGAATTCGATGCCTCTGGATGTGGCCCGCAAGAGTCCCTCCAGCCCGAATCCCTCCACCGTAAAGGAAGCCGTCGCTGCTCCCCGGACCACGGCATCCTCCAGATGAGATTCACCGTCCCTGGCGATATAGCTGATGAATCCCCCGGCGAAGCTATCGCCCGCACCAGTAGGGTCCACTACCCTGGTGTGAGGGTAGATGGGGATGTGCTTGCGCTGGCCCTTTGTCGCTAACAGGGCGCCCCGGTGACCCTGCTTGATAACCACTGCTGAGGGCCCCGCATCCAGCAGCCAGTGAGCGCACGCGTCCAGATTGTCTAGTCCGGTCAGCTGCCTCGCCTCCTCATCGTTGATCAGAAAGATGTCGGTTTTCCGGAGGACCAGTTCTAACTCCGCCCGGTGGGTGTCAATCCACAGATTCATGGTATCGCTGATAATATGCCGGGCAGCGGGTGTATCGGCGCAGATGGCTAACTGCAGGCTAGGCTGGATGTTGCCCAGATATACAATCTCCGTCTGGCGGTTCTTTTCGGAAAGGATGGGCTGGAAATCCTCAAATACACCTAGATGGGTATAGAGGGTTTCCCGGCTGGTCATTTGTGGGGAGTACCGCGCTCCCCATCGGAAAGTGCTGCCATCGGCTTGCTGAACATTGCTTACATCAACTCCCAGATCCCGAAACAGCTGCCATCCCTCCTCAGGGTAGTCTGAACCAACCACGCCCACCAGGCGGACAGGAGCAAATAGGGAGGCGGCGGCTGCAAAAAAGGTTGCAGAGCCACCCAATATCTCCCTCCGTTGACCTGAGGGAGTTTCAATCGTGTCCAGGGCGATTGAGCCCACAGCCAGAATGGGCTTTGCAGTCAAAACGCGGCTTTAGCTGAGTTATGATTACTGGAACTTGTGGTCGGAAAATATCTAGTATTCACACTAAATCATTTTAGGGCTATGGTTTATCAAAAAGCAAGTTTGAAAACATAGCAATCAGGTCTAATTTGAAATATGGGGTACCTGGAGTACTGTTCCAATTGCGGGGCGCGGAATGAAACTCATGAGCTGGGGGGCCGCAAGCGGCGCGTTTGCCCTAGCTGCGGAACCGTGCACTACGAAAATCCGCGGCCAGCGGTGACCATTGTGATTGGGCGGAATGGAAGGATTTTATTAGTGAAACGGGCTGTTCCGCCTGCTATGGGTGAATGGTGCCTGCCGGGAGGATTTATGGAAGTTCGGGAGAGTGCTGCCGATGCAGCCCGAAGGGAACTGACCGAAGAGACCGGTCTCACGGCGCGAGACCTCTCCTTCATGGGAATATGTCCCTATCCGGGAGGTATCGCCGGCGACCTGTTGGTGCTGGCCTTCGCAACCGAGGATTTCACCGGCCAGATCACCCCCGGCGATGATGCCCTGGAGGCTCGCTTCTTCACACTGGAACAACTGCCGCCAGTGGCCTTCCGCTGTCATCGGGAGATCATCCGCATGTATCAGGACTCACTGATGAACTCCCCGGCAGACCTGGGGACCTGGGAAGCTGGAGCGAAAAGCCGCTAATACTCCAACTCGCAGCTTATTTATGATGATGCGTATTTTGGTCCTGTATGGCCCTAATCTCAACTTACTGGGCCTGGTATCGGCACACACTGGTACCCGCTTGACCTTGGACAAACTCAACCGGGTCCTGCGCCGCCGGGCTGGAAAGCTGGATGTGGAGTTGAAATTCTTTCAAACCCAGTCCGAATCCGACGCCAGCAAGATTATCCAGCGGCAGCGCAATAATGTGGAGGGCCTCCTGCTGATTCCGGGGCGCTGGGCTCAAACGGGCCACCTTCTGAGGGAAACCGTAGAGATCACCCGCTTGCCCCTGGCCGTCTTCCACCTGGAGCCGGAGCCGGGACCCTGGCATAGCGCCAAGGAGTCCCTCTTTCTGGATGTGGCTGTTCATGAAGCGAAAGGTGCGACTCCTGAGGAAGTGACAGCTTTCCTGGAGCGCTTCGTCGCTCATCTTAGGCCCTAGCTGCCTGAGGATTCTGATTCCCTAGTTCTGACCAGATGATTACCGCTACGATGAGTGCGCTCCCTATCCAGGCGATAAGACTGAGGAATTCCCCGGCGATGGTCACGGCGAAGAGAGCTCCAAAGACCGGTTCGCTGGTGAGAATCAGGGCGGTCCGGGTAGGGGTAGTCCGCCGCTGAGCCCAGGTCATCCCTAAAAACGCCCCCGCCGTCCCCAGCACACCGGTAATCCCGAGCCCCAGCCAGAGCGTCCCGCTGGGCGTCACCTCCCAGCCGGCCACTGCTAGGGTTGCCAGTGCCGATAGGAGCGTCACCGTGATGAGCTGCACCCAGAAATAGCGCAGAGTATGAATGGTGGGGGCGTAAATGCCCAGGAGGATAATCTGCACGGCGAAGGCAACCGCACAGGCCAGGGTGAGGAGGTCGCCCCGGTTGATACCGGCACCGCTCTGGGGATTGGTGAGAAGGTACAGTCCCACCGTGGCCAGCCCTGCCGCGATCCACCGCTTAGCCCGGATTCGCTGGTGAATCAGGCCCCACAGCAGAAAGGGGACCAGCACCACGTTCAGCCCGGTAATGAAGGCTGATTTACTGGCAGTGGTGTAGACCAGTCCCCAGGTTTGAAACGTGAATCCGAGAAAAATCGATCCCCCGGTGAGAATGCCCCCTGTCAATTCGCGGCGGCTGAGGGCCTTGATGTGCGGTGATACCACGGCGGTCATGATGATCAGGGCCAGTGTGAATCGCATGGTCATGAACATGAAAGGGGTGGTGTAGCTGAGCGAAGCCTTGACCAGGGCGAAGGTGGTTCCCCAGATTAAAGCTGCCAGGAAAAGGACGAAGTCGGCGAGGAGGTCTTTCGTGCGGGAGGTATCCAAGGGATTTAAAATTACATCTGAGTACCCCGCTTTATATCAAGTAATGACTCTTTCCACCAACAGTTAACGCATTAGCCAACCTTTGGCCCGAGGACCTTTATTTTATCAGGTGCCCCAGTCCATACCCTGCTGCCGCCGCCAGGATGCCCCAGATGATAAAGCCCAGCCCGGACGCGGCCAGCCAGTCAGGCTCCCAGCCTGCCAGGGGACCGTGCGCCTCCAGGAAATAGGTCAGGATGATACCCACCAGCCCTGACATTGATGACCACCGCACACCCTTGGGGTTTACCCGGCGCAGGAAGACCGCTGCCACCGGGAAGGCCACCGCCGTTGTCAGAACACCAGATGATAGATAGAATATGTCCCACAGCGATTCGGTATTGAGGGCAAAAATGTACGCCGCCGTCACCGCCCCTGCTGTAGCCAGCCGGGACCACCGCCAACCGCCGCGCCGTCGGTGAACCTCCAGCATATCGTAGGCCACACTCAGGGCCATGACGTTGGCACAGGTGTCTACGGTGCTCATGGCAGCTGCCACCAGTCCTACTGAAACCAGCACTGCCAGCCAGCCGGGAGCGAAGTTGGCAACCAGGGCCACGAAAATAGCATCCCCTTCATAACCCACCGCTGCTGGGTAGTGCCCATTCTCCAGGGGAAAAAGTGCCAGTGCCGTCACACCGATGAACAGGGGCAGAAGGCCTACAAACAGGAAGGCGTTCACTCCGGCCAGGGCTACTCCTCGCCGAGCATTACGGTCGTCCCGGGCGGCCTGTACCCGGATCCACAGGTCAGTCTCGAACAGCCATCCCGGCAGGTAGGCGGCAAAGGTTACGATGATGGTAACCACGCTCGGTGATAGCAGGTGAGCCCAGCCCAGATCGGACTTGGTGCCGGTAGTGCTCGGGGCTGGCCACCCGCCTTCAATGAGCCCCAGACCCCTGGTGGCCAGCCAACCCATGGCCAGGATATACAGGGCCACGATGGCGTACTGGAGCTTGTCGGTGGCCACTACCGCCCGGAAGCCCCCCATAGTGGCGTAGATCCCCACTACCAGGCTGATGATGAGAATCATTAGCTTAGCCGAGATACCCATCCCTGGCGCCAGAAGGGTGGCGGCGACGTAAATCTCCGCACCGCCCCATACGAGGAAAACGAAGGCCAGGGCCAGGGCGACGGTCCGGCGGGCCTGGGGTCCAAACCGCTGTCCTACCATCTCCGGCTGACTGAAGGCGGACAAGTGATGGTACCGCCGGGCCAGGATATAGATACCAACCAGGGCAAGCAACCACGGAATGGTAATCAGCCAGAGTGCTCCCAGCCCGTACCAATAGAAAAGCTGCACAGCGTAAACGCAGGACCAGGACACCGACATGAAACCGGCGGATATGGACAGTCCTACCGAAATGCCGTCCAGCTGACGGCCGGCAGTCCAGAAATCGGTGCTGGTGATGCTGCGCCGCTGTGACCGCAAGCCCAGACCTATGGCCACAACGACATAGAGAAGGAATGCGATCCAGGTAGCGGTCATAAAGAGTATAATTTAGGCATAGCCGGCTGCTGCGATTGTTAAGAGAAATGCTGGTCTGGATATGATTAGGCTGAGTTACTCCAGGGTCAGTTCTAATGAAGTATCGAATCCCTTCCTCCAGCCTATCAGGTTGGCCTCCGGATCAAAGCGCAGGATGCGGCCCGTCGATGCCTGGTATACCAGAAATCCGACGCGACCTTCACCAGGGAGGACCTGGATGTTTACTAGGAATGGAAAGGCATCGCCGAGAATGATCTCCTGCTGTGGGTCCGGTGATCCATAGAGGCGGCCGGTCTGCCAGCTGTCAGCTTGGTGGCTGCGCCCAACGTAGTAGCAGTCCCCAGTAGACGGATTGAGGCTGATATCCCATATCTGCAGCTGGGCGAGGTACGTGTGTCGGTTCCCGGTGGGCTCAATCCGTACCACCCCGGAGTCGGTGGCAACCCAGCAGCCACCTTCCCGGGGTTCGGCCACAATCTGTCGGGGGTATGCCAGGCGGGCCATGAACTCCCACCTGCCGCCCGACGTGAGCGGGCCCCAACGGTAAATGACGCCCCGGTCAGTCGATGTGGGATTGCTGAACCAGAGATAGTCCCTGGCCGCGTCAACGGCCAAGCTGCCATTGATACTCACCGGACTGGGCACCTCCAGTGTGCTCAAGATGGTTCCATGCGTATTAAGGTAATGGATCACATCTGGCAGTCTTTGCAGAACGTAGATAGTTCCCTCGGGAGTGTTTGGGGCCATCTCAACTGGTGGTCCGGTGAGATCCACCCTTTGTATTCCGGAGAAATCGACATTCAGGTGGTAAAGTGCTCTGTCGTAGTAGTCGGCAACCCATACTCTGTTCTCCGCTGGCTGGAAAGCCACCGCTTCGGGTGAGGTGAAATATTCATAATCCAGCACATGGTTTCCGTCATAGCTGATCCGCCAGACACTGGATCCGTAGAAGTCGGCAATCCAGAAGTTGACTGGACCAGGTATCACGGTATCGGGTGGCGTGCGGCGGCTCTCTCCTGCTGTGGTCACGGCCTGCAGCGCATAAGCGTAGCTGATGTCGTAGGTCAGTTTCAGATCCCTGAAGCTGGTAGTATTGGATGCGACCACGCTATAGAGCGTAAGTGAGTCCTTGCCGACACACCGATAGATATAATATTTATCCAGATTGCTCACCTCCAGTGGGTCCCAGGAAAGTCTGGCGGTATCGCGGTTAGCCACGGCCCGGAAACCGGTGGGCGCTCCGTGGGTAACGGGATTATCGGGATCCAGGGGGTTGGTTCGCTCCCGGTTGGAGCAAGCCACTACCAATAAAACGGCCAGTGATAGGAGCGCGAACTTCATGGGCTGAGGATATATGAGAAGGCCACCAGTATGAGGCCCGTTTCGGCACCCAGATAGCACCACCCCGCCATGCGATCCAGGCGGGCAGTCTGTTGGTAAAGGTGGTCCAACTCGGTGGGATCGCCTGAAATGCTATAAGTGTGGTAGGTGGCTTCGGCTTGTTGGTGGTAGTAGTATGCGAGCGCGCTGAAAACGGCTACCATACCCAGCCCAAGTAAACGCTGGCCTCTCAGCAGTGGATCGACGGCCGGTTTCAAATCCGGCAGGTTGAGAACTAGGCTGTCGGGGCCGGTTCCGAAATTGAAGGTATCCGGCTGTGTCCATAGGGGAAAGGTCGCTAGAGCGGCAGGTGTGGAAATGGCACGAACACTATCAGGCGGATCTTCAAAGGCCGGGCTATCGCCAGGCGCTGCACTTGAGTTCTGTCCTGCCAGAGGTGCAGAGGTGGTAAGTAGCAACAACAGACCCAAAAAGGGAATCATTTTGGCATGTGGGTAGTGGAATCAACTGCCCGCAGGTAAGAGAGCTCATTCCTCCGGTCAGCAATGACGATCCCGTTGGTGGTCAAGCTTATAATCTCGATGGGCCTTTCCATGTCATACCGCCAGAGCTCTTTCCCGGTAGCCAGGTCCAGGGCCAGGATCTGGCCGCGGGCAAAGGGTACCAGAACCACCCCGGATTCCTGATCGGCGGCGGTCAGCAGCGGGCACTTGATCAACCCTTCCCCTTGGAATCGCCAGACCTGGGAGCCGTCGCTTCCCTGGAAGGCGAAGACCTCTCCGGCTGCAGTGGCCACAACTACCAGCGTGCTGGTTACCAGTGGCTGGCTATAAATGGGGGCCTTCAACTGAACCTGAAAGATCGTTTCACCACTGGTAGGATCAATACCAAATAGGCGCCCATAGGTGTCCGCAATAATCAGCCGACCGGCCCCCGTGGCCACCACCGCGCTGGGGCTTACAGGGAGCTTCTGATGCCACACGGGAGGATAGTCTTCTTCTGGCAGATTGGCCTGATCTCGTGGTGGATGCAATACGAAGGCATAAAGCGTCCCGCTATCGTTAAGCACCAGTGCCAGGCTATCTGAAATCTGGACACCCTGATAGATACGGCCGGGAATCCGCCGCCGCCAGATAGGGCGGCCTTGAGTGGTGTCGTAGGCCGCGACTTCACCCGTAACGCTAGCCGTCAGCAGTAGCCCTTTGGCCAGTGCCAGGGGCCCAGTGATGTCATTGGCTTTGCGTTTCCAGTGTAGCTTTCCCTGGATCAGGTCATACGCCCGCAGTTCCTTCTCCCAGGCTGAGGCGATATATAGATAAGGCCCCTCAGCGTAAACCAGCTGGGCCGTAATGGCTTTGCGAAAGGGTTGCCGGATAGGACCGTCCCGTTTGCCGCTTGTTAAGTTGAAGCGATATAGTTCGCCGCGATGGGTGGTCACCAGGAGCACATGGGAGCTCAGGGGCAGCAGCGCAGTTGGCGGAGTAGGCAGCTTACTCTGCCAGGCTAGTTCCGGCGTGCTGAATAGACGCGCTGATCGGTATGGTTCCGCCAGCTCCTCGGGCGAAACCCTGGGGCCCCGGCTGCAGCCTACCAGCAAGTATACCAGCAGCAAGGCGGCATATCGGGTAGGACGGTGAAGAAGGTAGGTCACCATTGGCTGTCAATAGTCCCAGCCGAAGAAAAATTGGGCGAACAAGGGACTGTCCTTGGAGCGGAAATTGGTCCGCCGACCAATGTCCAACCGTAGGACCAACCCGCCCATGAATAAGCCTCGCAAGCCAATGCCGTAACTCCCGATGATTCCCCAACGATCGTCGTGCCAGGTTTCCTCCCAGGCCTTACCCACATCGAAAAACAGGGCGCCCCGGATAGGTGCTACGCCAATGGCAAATTTGTCCGCATCAAGTACCAGGCTCCGGGCGAAAGGAAAACGCAGCTCCTGGTTGAGCATGATGGACTTCTGGCCATAGACTTCCGTGATGCGATAGCCTCGCATTCCCCAACTACCTCCGATGTAGAACCGGCGGATATCGGTTCCCGTGTTGTACCACAGCATGGTCCGTTGAGCGAAGGTCAGGTGGCGGGCAAAGCGCAGGTAGGTCCGGTTATCGAACAGGGCCGTATAATTGTGGATCTGAGAGTTGGCGAGGTTGAAAGTCAGCCCGGCGGTTATCCGCAGGCGCCAACCGTCGATCGGTCCGACCGGATGCCAGAGTGAATTATCGTGAACGAATGACAGGTAGTTGGATAAGAGCAAATTGTCCACTTCCTCCCTGTAGCCGTAGAAATACTTCTGTGAGCGCCACAGACTGCCGCTCAGCTCCACCCGTCGGAAAACATTAAGCGGATAGTTCATAGCCGCTCTCAGACCCAGGGTCTTCTCAAAAAAGAAGCCCTGATAAGGGTCGTAGTATTCGTTTGCGAACCGGAAGACGCCCCAGGCATGATTTACGCGCTTGGTCAGATTAGCGGTGGTGACGGCGAAATTAAAGTGGCTCAATAGCTCCGATCTGGCCTGGGCAGTATTGGCTACCAGGAAGTGGTAATACCGGTTGCCCAGTAGGTCGGAGACTCCCAGCTGGGCGCCGCCCAGGAAACCGAAGATAGGGTCGTAGGCCACAGCTGTTTGCGCGATATCCAGACTGTATTTGAGCCGGTAAGGGCGGGTCTCGGTAGCAGTTTCTCCCTCGTAATGTGGCAGCTTCCAGCTGCTTATGCTGGCCAGGAGGTTTTCGCGTTCAATCGGCTGCTGCGGTTGGCTTGAGTCTGCCTGTGCCAGATGAAGCTGGAAGTTGTAACCCTGAAAGGTGGTGATCAGCAGGCTGTCTCCTGGCAGGGGCAGGATGTCCACCGCCCCGGTGTGTAGGTTAGTAACCGGTGTTAGAGCGCCAGCCGGATCGTCAGATAGGGTGTCTACCGGCAGGTTCAGGAGCCAGACGTTGGGAGTACCGGTGCGGTCGGTGACGAAATGGATTGATCCCGGGCTACTGGGAGCCCAGCGGGGCCTTTGATCTTTATAAGGACCGGCAGTGAGCATGCGGAGCTGGTGAGTAGCGAGGTCGAGAAGTAAAATGTTGCTGCCGCCATCCAATTGAGATCGGCTGCGGTCGGAGCTGAAGACAACGGCACCGCCGTCGGGATTGAAACATGGCTCCCGGTCCAGGTAGACGTCGTTGGTAAGGCGTAATACCTTTGGTGGATTAGTGCTCCAGACATAAAGGTCTGTCCATCCCCTTGGGTCCTGGGCAGAGAAGAGAATCTTGCTGCCGTCGGGTGACCAGGCGGGATCGCGAATGGTGGTCAGCGATGGGTGCGAGAATTCACCTACTTGTTCCAGGGACTCCAGATCCACCAGTCGGATCGCATCCCGGCTATAGGATTTCGTCACAAAGGCCAGAATACCATCTTTTGACACGCTCAGGCCGCTCTGGAGAAAGTGCAGGGACTCCAGCTCCGGGCTCCGTTCACCGCGTAGTACGAGCTGCTCCCGGGAGCTTCCCAGCGCCTGGCGGTAGATATTGGTATACCCATCCCTGGTAGAAAGGTAGATGATGTGTTCCTTTCCCTCGGTGTCTTGGTAGACGGCCGGAGCCACGTTGGCTCCCAGCCGGGTCAACGAGCGCGCGTTCTGGCCGGGCACCGACTGCCGGGCGAGGGCGGTGGCGGCGCTGCGCTTGAGGGATAATCGCCACTCTTGAGTGATGTCCCGATAGGGTACACCACTAACGACGGCAAGGGCATCCTCGAAGGTTTCGTGCTGGTAAAATTCCTCCATAACCTGCCGAATGCGGTCTTGGCCGTAGTTCTCTTCCAGATACCGGATAAAAGACTGCCCCTCTTTGTAGACTAAAAAGCCTGACATGGCCAAGGACATGCTCTCCAATGGCAAAAGATAGTCCTCCAGCAAGGCGTCACGGATCACCATTTCCGCTTCCGAGTCCCAGCCGGTAGACCACCACTCTGCCAGCCCCTCGGTGAACCATAACGGCGGCTGCCGCTGGTCCCATACGCCCGCTTGCCTTGCCCGGGCGTTAAGCTTAGCATGCATGAATGCGTGTACCAACTCGTGGCGTATGACGCGCCTGAAATCGTACAACGAGCCATTGTTGGGCAGTACTACCCGCCCTTTCACGAACTCGAAGAATCCACCAATCCCTTCCGGAAGCAGGTAAGGGGTAATATTGGTCTGCTGAAAATGGAGCTGATTGCTGTAGAGCACCAGGGGCACCCGACGGTTGAGGGTGTGGTTGAATTTCTGTTCCAGTTCGTCGAAGGCTTCTTCGGCCCAGAAAGCCGCCGCCCGGGCAAGGGTCTCCTCAGCCGGATAATAGAATATCTGGAAGTGAGGGGTGGTGAGTACCTGCCAGTCAAACTGCTCGTACTGGATCTTGTTACGGCCAAAGTAGAACTGGCCGTGGAGGGCACTGAGCAGAATAAGTAGCACCCCCAGGTGACCGAGATAATACCTCTGGGTTACGCGGTTGGCTGTCCTCGGGCGATAGTGAACGTTCATCCCACCAGATATACTCACTTTATTGTCCAAAAGATAGACACTTGTGGCCGCGAAATCCACACTTGGCAGTGAGGCGGACGAGATATAGGCCAAATTATTGAAAAAGCTGTGAGGGATTCCAGATGACAAATGCGGGGAAGACACATGATTGCTTGTAGCCATTCCCCTAAGGAGATAAGTTTCATATTGGTCGGGTGTTTGAGGTGAGGGGTGAACTCGGTGTGGATCGTAAGAGGTAATAGCTAATGGCTGAATGGCAAAAATGGCTCTGGGATGGTCTCGGTTGGTCGATGTTTGGGCCACTGGGGGGTATCTTGGCCCGGGCAATGGGTAATGACACCGAGCAAGGTGGAGCTCAGGAACTCGATGAAGAAGCCTTCTATCCCCAGACCCGGGCCGGTGATTTCGGACTGTCACTCATGGTGTTACTGCCCCCTGTTGTTCGCGCTGACCAGCAGGTCAGCCAGCCCGAACTGGACTTCGTTCATTATTTCTTCGTCACCACTTTCGGCACCGAACAGGCCCAGGATCTGATGGGGCTGCTTCAGAACATCTTTGAGCAGGACTATTCCCTTCGAGAGGTGTGTCACCAGATTCATACGCTGATGGACTACCCTTCCTGCCTGGAGATAGTTCATCTCCTCTTCGGATTGGCCCAGGCTGACGGTCACATAGACCTGGAAGAAGTACGGGTGATTCGTGAGATCAGCGGGTACATCGGGATTTCCCAACGGGATTTTGAGTCCATTCAGGCTATGTTCCTTGAGGGCACTGATGCGCTCTACCAAATCTTGCAGGTTGACCGCGCTGCAAGCCGGAAGGCAGTGGAACAGGCCTACCAGAGAATGTGTGACACTCACCACCCGGATAGAGTGGGCCACCTGGGCCCGGAGTTCCAGCAGCTGGCCGAGGAGAAATTCAGGGCTGTCACCGAGGCCTACCAGCGCATTAAGGAGGATAAGGATTGGACATAGCCCTTTAGTGGCGGAGATACCAGGAGAGCCAGGGGGTGAGGAATAAACCTATGGTTAAACCTGAATTGATCTGATGTCTGGTTGGGAGAAATGGCTCTGGGGCGGTTTAGGCTGGGCTATGCTGGGCCCCATTGGCGGGATTCTGGGCTTCGCCCTGGGTTCTATGCGTGACCAAACCCAGGCGGGGCTCGCCGGTTACGAAGAGGAGGCCTATCCTCGCACCCGCCCCGGCGACTTCGGCGTGTCCCTGCTGGTCCTGTTTGCAGCCGTCATGCGCGCTGACAAGCAGCTGCGAAAATCAGAGCTGAACTTCGTGAAGGATTTTTTCGTCCGGAAGTTCGGCCCGGCCTATGCCCAGGAGCGCATGATCCTGTTCAAGGATATCCTCGAGCAGGACTACCCCCTGGGGGCGGTGTGCCGCCAGGTCCGCCGCCACATGGATCACCCCTCCCGACTGGAGCTCATCCACCTCCTCTTCGGATTGGCCCAGGCCGATGGTCGTATCGAACCGGTAGAGATCGATGTTATCAGGCGCATCAGCGGCTATCTGGGCATCTCGCCGGCCGACTTCGAGTCCATCAAGGCCATGTTCGTCCGGGATACCACCAGCGCCTATCGCGTCCTGGAAATCGAGCCTGGTGCTGATGTTGAGACAGTGAAGAAAGCCTACCGCCGTATGGCCAATAAGTACCACCCGGACAAGGTGAATCACCTCGGGGAGGATTTCCTGAAAGTGGCCGAGGAGAAGTTCAAAGCCATCAATGGGGCTTACCAGCAGATCAAACAAGAGCGCGGCTTTCAATAGTGTCCGGACTCAAGAGCATTCAATATTGCGCGTCATATTTATGGTTCGACCTTGAAACCCGCGATGTGACGCGCAAACCATCTTTTAGGAAGGATTACTAGTATATGAAAGACCGCCTTCCGCGCATCAGTGTTAGAATCGACACCACGCCGGTTGAATTCCTCCGCCGGATAGAAACCCTCGCCCGGCAGATCGGGGAGTACATCGTTGAGACCGAGCGTGACATGGTTGACGCCAGCCAGGTCACCGCGCTCAAACTCAAACCCATTCTGGTGAGCCAGCACCGCGAGCTGGTGGGCTGGATTATCCCCGCTCCCGGGAAGGCCGACCGGGTGGCCCTGGAAGTCCACGCTGCCCGCTGGAATCCCGAGCCGCCCACCTACAAAGTGTATGTCGCCACCGCCCGCGACATCTTCAAGCCGCTGCTGCACCAGTACAACCGGAAGTATCGCACTAACCGCAAGCTGCAGATTCAGTCCCAGGCCGCCACCGAACCCAGCCTTCCCCTGGTGGCCCTGCAAGTGTTCAACCGGTTCGCGGATCGCGCCAATAAGAGTGCCCTGAGTAACCGCGACTGGCAGCGCTTCTACCACTTCATCTGGCACTGCACCGCCCACAATGTCCACATCGCCCGCGACGACGTGCACCGCCTGCTGGTGCACGCGGGTTTCTCGGTGGAACACGCCGCCGACCTGGCCGACATCTTCGAACACGGACGGGCGTTGCTGGTGCACCGGCGGGGAGATGAAAGAAAGAGGGCTTAATCGTATTAGTATGGAGCTTTTACTAGAGAATAAGCTTCAGCTGAATCGTAAGCGGGCTTAAACTCGTTCAAGGAAAGTGTTCCCATGCCCTTACCCCGCTATAAAGACATAGTAGACCTCATCCAGCAGGGCAAGGCTGCCGAGGCCCAGGAGCAGATTCTGGCCCTGCGGGAGGCGGCCCTGGAGCTGCAGGAGGAGAACGTGGCGCTCAAGGAGAAGGTGCGTAAGCTGGAGGAGGAGCTGCACGTCAAGGGCCGGCTGGTCTTCGAGAAGGGCGTCTACTACCTGGTGGAGGAGGATACGAAGGAAGGCCCCTACTGCCAGCGGTGCTACGACAAGGATACCATCCTGGTGCGGCTGCAGGATGACGGCGATCACTGGTTCTGCTACGGCTGCAGCCACGGCTACCCTAAGCACCCCTACACGCGGCCCGTCTGACAGGTTTCCCCGCTACAGTCACTATATCCGAACAGTACCCTTCTGAGCGCAGCGAGTAATTTCTACCTACTCGGATTTTGAGATCCTTCGTCCATCGATAGACGGATTCAGGATGACCGGAAAGGGTATGTTATTCCGAATATGGCGAATAACCCGGCCGTCTTCGTTAACCGGTTGGATTATTTATCGGTTTTCAGGTGGTACATTTTTTCTCTTGCAATTTTTATTAATATCTTGTATTATAAAAATAAATAAGATTATTCATTAAAGCGTAAGCAAATCGCTGAAACCTGGAACTGTAAAATGAAAACCAAGGTCACCTCCCGGGGACAGACCTCCATTCCGGCCAAAATCCGGCGGGAATTCAACATCACCGATAAAACGGTGCTGGACTGGGAAATTGAGGAGGGGCGGATCGTAGTGTACCCGATACCGGAAGATCCCTTCCGGCAGCTGCGGGGCATCGCCCGGCACATCGGCCCCTCGGTGGCCGACCTGCTAGAACAGCGCCGCCAGGACCGGGAGCGGGAAAATTAAGACCTACGTCCTGGACACCTCCGCCATTATCACTTTCCTCAACGCCGAGCCGGGGATTGAGATACTGGATGACCTCTTCCGCAATCCCGACAACCATTTTACACTGTCATTTCTGACCCTGTACGAGCTCTACACCGCTACCTTCCGCAACCATTCCAAGCAGGCCGCCGATTTCCTGCTCAGGGCTACCCTTCAGCTAGGCTTCGAGGTCCGTTATGACAACACCCTGGATGAGGTCATCTCCGCTGGGGTTATCAGCGGTGCCTTCCCGATTTCACCCATGGGGGCCTGGATCGCTTCCCTGGCGTTCCGCCGGCAGGCCACCCTCGTACACAAGGACCCGGCCTTCGAGGCGCTGGCGGATCACATCGAGCTCCTTTCCCTCTCAAGTGCATGACCTGGGAGGCTGGCAGCTAAGCTGAGAGGCATCGTGGTAGCCTGGATCAACGCCCTGGTACTGGTCATAGCCACCAAGCTTTTCCTCTATTTCTACGTGCGGAGCGTGGGTCCCGCGGCGCTGGAGCGGCGGGTCGGCGAGCGGGCCTGGAGGCGGTGTATGTGGTACCGGGTCATCGCCGGGGGCTTCGAGTTTGTGATCATGGTGAACTACGTCCTTTATGTCTTCTACCCGCTGCCTATCGGTCTGCCGGAGCGTTTTCCCTGGCCGTGGTGGGGTTCCGTTATTATCGCCGCGGCGGTTGGTATTCCGGCGGGCTGGCTCATGTACCGGGGACTTAGCGATGCCGGCGAGGAAAGCCTGGCCCCCAAACGGGCCCATCCCATGTTCGGTGGTATTTACCAGCGGATGCGCCATCCCCAGGCCACCGGAGAAATGCCCCTGTTCTGGGCCCTCGCCTTTGCCCTGCACTCGCCCTTTCTGGTGCTCTGGTCCTTTGTCTACCTTCCCGTATTCATCGTCATGTGCCGGGCGGAGGAGCGGGACCTGCTCCTGCGCTATGGCCAGGCCTATGAGGATTATCGTCACCGGGTGGGGGTGTTCTTTCCCAGGCAGCGCTGAGGACTTAGATTTGCAGCGTAGAGGGCGCAGAGATTTATTTCTATACTTCCTGGTGCCCTTGGTGTCCCTTCGGCTGATCCCTCGACTCAGCTCGGGGCAAGGTTCAGGGCAGGCCCTTCGACCCGACAATTAGCAGCTCAGGACAGGCTTGGCGGTTTGTAACTTTTCCCCCGTATGACATCAAGCAGTGATAAATCCTTTCACGGTCCCCCGGATGGCGAGCAACCGGGTGAGTACCCCTTCACCCACGGCATTTATCCCCAGATGTTCCAGCAGCGCCTGTGGACCATACGCCAGTACGCCGGCTTCGGGTCCGCTGAAGAAAGCAACCGCCGCTATCGTTACCTGCTAAAGCAGGGCGTCACCGGTCTGTCGGTGGCTTTCGACCTGCCTACCCAGATCGGCTACGATTCGGATCACCCCCTGGCCGAGGGTGAGGTTGGCCGCGTAGGGGTCGCCGTATCTTCCCTGGCCGATATGGAGGTGCTCTTCCAGGGCATCCCGCTTGATCAGGTCTCCACCTCCATGACCATCAACGCCACGGCGGCCATTCTGCTGGCGCTCTACGTGGCGGTGGCCGGGAAGCAGGGCGTGCAGCCAGCCCAGCTGCGGGGGACGGTGCAGAACGATATCCTCAAGGAGTACATCGCCCGGGGTACGTACATTTATCCCCCCGGCCCCTCCATGCGCCTGGTGACGGACCTGTTTGCGTGGTGCGGCCGGGAAATGCCCCTCTTCAACACCATTTCCATCAGCGGCTACCATATGCGGGAGGCGGGCTCTACGGCCGCCCAGGAGCTGGCTTTCACCTTCGCTAACGGCATCGCCTACGTGCAGGTGGCGGTGGAATCCGGGCTGGACGTGAACCGGTTCGGC
>JBGVTM010000262.1 GCA_041862535.1 Candidatus Neomarinimicrobiota bacterium
AGGTCCGGTGGTTTGGACAGCAGCGAAGTGCGACGCTTGCAAGTGCTGGAAGAGAAGAACCGTCGCCTGAAGCAGCTGGTGGCCAATCCGAGCCTGGACAAGCACATGCTCCAGGAGGTGCTGGCAAAAAAGCTCTAAGGCCTGATTGTCGCCGGAAGCGGGTGAACCACTTGCGGTTTTTCCCTGGCGATGGCGGACAAACTCAGAAAATTAAGGTAAAGGCAAATGATATTGCTCTGACCGAGTGTCATCACTTTGTCGCGATCACTTCAGCGATCAAATCACGGGTAACCTGCACCACCTCGGTGGCACTCGACGCTCTGCTGCAAATATATTCCTCCGGCAAGCCGATCTGGCACCGCTGAAATATTTGGTTGAGCCCTTCGAATTCTGCTACCTTGTAATACGCATCACCCCTGGATTGCCGGGTTCGGACAGGTAAGTCTATATTGATCCTACTAATGTGGGGCTGTGGCCTCCTGTTCTATCAGTGCCGGGTTGGGCACCGCATTGGGGAAGCACTCATAAACGGCGGAGACAACCCGCTGCCTCCAGTCAAAGTATTTGGGGATCTTCCACTCCCTATGGGGATGAACCGCATTGGTTAGCAGGACGACGATCATCTGGCTGTCAGGATCGACCCACAGGGAAATGCCGGTGAAACCGGTATGTCCGAAGCTGTTACTGCTGGCGTAGATTCCGCACGATTCTTCTCCGGGGGGACTATCCCAACCCAGGCAGCGAGAGCTGCCCTCCAGCACGTTGGCCCGCTGGGTGAACAGCTCCACCGTCTCCGGCTGGAAAATCACCGAGTCCCGGTATACTCCACCGTTCAACATCATCTGGGAGAAAATGGCCAGATCGTTCGCCGTAGAAAACAGTCCCGCGTTCCCTGACACGCCCCCAATGCTGTAGGCGTTCTCGTCGTGGACCACCCCTTTCACCAGCGTGTGGCGATAGATAGTATCCACCTCCGTCGGTACGACGCGTTTGAAACGGGTGACCGGGGGATTGTAATAGGTGGAATTCATGCCCAGCCGCTGAAAGATGCTGTCCTGGACGAATTGGTCCAGTGGCTGACTGGTAACTTTCTCCACGATCTTACCCAGCGTAATGAAGCCCTTGCAGGAGTATGCGTACTGTGTCCCGGGCGGGGCAACCAGGGGCAAGGCATACATGCTGTTTAACCGTTCTTCTGCGGTCTTGCCCATCAGGTAGACAGGTTGCCATTCTGGCCATCCGGAAGTGTGGGTGAGCAGGTGCCGGACGGTCACCTGGGACTTCATCCGGGTCTGTTCGGGGTCGGGGCCTCGAAAGCCGGGCAGGTAGGAGACCACCTTGTCATCCAGACCCAGTTGGCCCAGCTCAACCAGTTTCATCACCGCGGATGTGGTAGCCACTGTCTTAGTGACCGAGGCCAAGTCAAAAATGTCACCTCGGGTGGTGGGATGCTGCTTCTCATAGGTGTGAAATCCGAAGGCCTCGTGGATGAATATCTTGCCGTTTCTGGCCGCCAGGAGCACGCCACCGGGCCAGGCCGTATCCTCCACTGTAGCTTCCAACATAGGTCGGATGTGCGATATATCGGCTCCGACTTCCTCCGGTAGCGCACGCACCACGTGCGGAGGGGGCGGCGGCGGTTCTTCCATCTCCAGAGGATTCTCTGGCAGCTGGACGCCGGTACCGATCTCGGCCACACCCGGGATGGTAATAGGCAGGCGGCCGGAGATGGCCGTCTCCCCCAGCAGCGCCCCGGCCAGGGCCCGCTGCATCAGGCCGCTGTAATGGTAGGCCGCCAGATAGGCCGGCACCTCGGGGAAAGCCTGGATTAGGTAGGGCGTGCCGAAACTGGTCACAATCAACCGGTCGGTGCGTTCGCGCAGGGCCTTGACAAACTGCACCTGATGGTCCGGCAGGAAGATGCGGTCCTTACGTACACCGAGGCTGCAGAAAGCGTTGAGCACCACCCGGCCCGATTCAGGGATGGACGCCACTACCGACTCATAGTACTCGGGCGGGTCCGATTCGTCCAGCTGCAGGGGCTGGACCGGCAGGCCGCTGTACATCAGTCCACGGGTCACCAGCGTCAGGCTATGGTTGTACGGGTAATCGTACAGGTCAATGACATACACGGTGTCATCCTCGGTGGTAGCCCGGAGCGGCACCAGGTCGCCTTCGTTTTTCACCAGCGTGATCGCGTCGGCCGCGATTTCATTCACAATCTGCTGGAACTCGGGATTCCCCACCAGCTTGTAGGCCTGTTCCTGGCTGGTGTAGCGATTCCTGTGCAGACCTACCTTCTCCTTCAACATCAGCATCTTCAGGGCTGCCTCGTTGATGCGATCCTCGCTGATCAAGCCGTCACGAACCGCTTTCTCTACAATGTCTATAGACCTGCGTAGGTTATAAGTCTTAATAATAATAATATCATTCCCGGCGTTGATAGCCTCGATGAGGGCGTAGGCATCCGTATAGTTCTGGGTAACCCCGCCCATATCCATGGCATCGGTGATCACAACACCCTTGAAACCGAGCTGCTTGCGCAGCACTTCGGTTGTCCAGAATTTCGAGAGGGTTGCCGGTGTTTCAGCATGGGGCTGGTAATCCGGCGCGCGTATGTGCGCCGTCATTACAAGATCGATACCTTCCTCGATAGCAGCGATAAAAGGTGGTAGCTCCACAGACCATAATCGGGCAGAATCACTGGGGATGACAGCCAGGTTGGAGTGGGAATCGGTCTCGGTGGCGGCGGGACCGGGGAAATGCTTAGCGGTACCCAGCATACCGTTATCCCGCATACCCCGGATAAATGCTCTAGAGAATTCGATCACCTTTTGTGGATCCTCGCCGTAGGAGCGAGTGTTGATGATCGGATTGGCCGGATTGTTGTTCACGTCTACAACCGGCATCAGGTTCAAGTGTATGCCCACCGCCTTGCCTTCCAGGGCGGTAATCCGTCCCGTCTGATAGGCATACTCAGGATTCCCGGTGGCACCGACGGCCATGAGTACTGGTAGATCGGTCGAACCCGGGAAACGCTGCCCTACCCCCCGCTCGATGTCGGCATCAAACAGGATGGGAACCCTGGACAGCTTCTGCAAACGGTTCATCATGGTAAGCGAGCTGCTCACATCGCCGCGGCTGAGATGGATCCCTCCGATCCCATCACTCTGAATCAGATCTACGAGCTCCTGCCATTCCTCGGACTCGTCATTCAAGAAACTCATACTCATAGCGTGAAAGAGCATCATCTGGGCGATTTTCTCCCGGAGGGTGAGTTTCTTGAGGGTTGCCCGTGCCCAGGCACCCTCGCCGCCCAGAACTGCCAGTGAAGCGCAGCTCGTGAAGAGAAGCATCATCACGGTTATGATGGTAATGGGTTTAGCCAGGAAATTAATGCGTTTCATGGATATACCTTTTATTCGGTTGATGAGATATAAGGAATTTGCGCATCTAGAGCTTCGATGTCGCATCTAGAGCATTGATTTCGATTGAAGAAATATAGCGAATTTACACATCCAGAGCATTGATGCACGAGTATTAGGATCTAGGGTTAGCTACGCATGCGCGGCTGAGAGTGAGTGCTGGATTTCCAGGGCGCAGTCCACAGCATCCACGGCGCTGGTAACAGAAGACAGAGTTCCCTTGCTAATCTCTTTATGCCACCCTCGCCGCGGAACCGCGGGATGAGGGGCTTGAGGAGTTCGCGGTTGTGTTTGAGGAGCTGGTGATCCTTCTCCTCATCCTTCAACATCAGGACGGTGTAACCCACGATGTCGGCGAGCTAGCGCCTTTGGCCTTCGTAAAAATTATTTGGATGATCACGTGGCCAATATTAATAAAAGGGCATCTAGATGCAACAGAAACCGGACCGGGTGGGCGGTGCACCCGGCTGCTAGTACCCCGCAGCGTGTCCGTCTTTACGGGACTCGGACGCGCCGTAGTACACCTGGTTTTTCTGGTCCCACATGATCGCCTGGTAGCCTCCAAAGAGTCCCACTACCCTTGTCAGGCGGTGTCCCCGGCGGATCAGATCCCGCTCCATCTCATAGGGGAACCCGGACTCCAGATGTACAGCTCCCCCGTCGGTCATCACCTCGCCGGTGGGCTCCGACGAGCCAGAATGGATGAAGCGAAGGGCGTCGCCGGCTTCCTGAAGATTCATACCGAAGTCCACCAGGTTGATCACGATCTGAGCGTGCATCTGGGGCTGGGTGGCGCCCCCCATCACGCCGAAGCTGATCCAGGGCTTGCCGTTTTTCGTAATGAAGGCGGGGATAATAGTATGGAAGGGGCGCTTGCCGGGAGCGTAGCTGTTAGGCCGGTCAGGGTTCAGATCGAACCGCTCGCCCCGGTCCTGGAGCATGAAACCCAGACCGTCGGGGACCATTCCCGAACCCATGCCCCGACAATTGCTCTGGATCAGGCTCACCATGTTCCCCTCGCCGTCGGCCACGGTCAGGTAAACGGTATCGCCGTGGCGGAGGGCTTTGTTACCTGCCTCGTAGCTGAGGGCAGCCTGTTGAGGGTCAACAAGACGCTGGCGTTCCCGGGCATATCGTTTCGAGATCAGTGTCTTAACCGGTATGTCGGCAAAGGCCGGGTCGGCGTAGAACCGGGCCCGGTCCTCGAAGGCCAGCTTCTTGGCTTCCACGAAATGGTGAATGTAATCGGCGCTGGCATAGCCCATGGCAGCGATGTCATATCCTTCCAGAATGTTCAGGATTTGGAGGGCGGCGATCCCCTGGCCATTGGGGGGCAGCTCCCAAACGTCGTAGCCCCTATAATTGGTGGACACCGGTTCCACCCACTCGGAGGTGTGACGCGCCAGGTCCTCGTACGACAGGAAACCGCCCTGTTGCTGCATAAAGGCACTGATCCGCCGGGTGATATCTCCCTTATAGAACATATCCCGTCCCCCCTGGGCGATCTTCTCCAGTGTGTTGGCCAGGTCGGGATTGCGGAACATCTCCCCTTTGCGGGGAGTATGGCCGTCGGGCATGTAGGTTTGCCTGAAATTGGGGTAGTCTTCGAAAATTCGCCCGGCGCTTTCCAGCTCATAAGCAATGATCTCAGTCACCGGGAAGCCTTCTCTGGCGTAACGGATGGCAGGGGCCAGGATCTGCTCCATGGTCAGGTGGCCAAAGCGCTTGTGGAGTTCGAACCACCCGTCAACGGCACCTGGCACCGACACCGGCAGGGGACCGTAGGCGGGGATTACTGTCAGCCCCTGCTGCTGGAAATATTCCATAGTAAGGGACCGGGGCGATCGGCCGCTGGCGTTCAGGCCATAGAGTTTTTCCGTTTTGGCATCCCAGACGATGGCAAAGAGATCCCCGCCGATACCGCAGCTGGTGGGTTCCATCAGCCCCAGGGCAGCATTGGCAGCGATGGCCGCGTCTACGGCGCTTCCGCCGGCCTTAAGGATGTCTAGAGCGATCTGAGTGGCTAGGGGATGACTGGTGGCGGCCATGCCGTGCCGGGCTATGACCTCGGACCGGGTGGCGAATGGCTCGCCGGTGATGCGGTCCCCGGCGGTGAGGACGGCGGCGCCCAGAAGTATTAAAGAAATCGCAGATAGTTTTTTCATAGTGCAATATCCTCAATGCATTATACAGTTAGCGTTTGCCCCCCATCTTGTACCTTCACATCGCTCAGGACAGGCTCTTCTCCCGGTGGAAGAAAGGACCATAAGCCCGGTCAGTGTAGGTCTCCCCATTTCAGGTCCAGGCTTAAAGTGAGTATCCGGCCTTGAATTTCTGCGCAGCTCTGGATAATTCAAATGGTGTCAAATAGCCCAGAGAAGCGTGAGGACGACTATCACTGTAGTGGTACCTCCAAGCTTCAATCTAATCCCTGGCATCCTGTAAAGACAAGAACCAATGGGCATTTGAGCATTCCTCCCGAAAACGTCCATTGAAACTCTCGATATAGACATTGTCTCCCAGCTTGCCTTGAGAAGAGAAATCCAACGTTACCCCGTTCTGGTAGGCCTACTTGTCCAGAAACATGGAAATTGCCAGCACCTCCTGGAGCATGTGCTTGTCCAGGCTCGGATTGGCCACCAGCTGCTTCAGGCGACGGTTCTTCTCTTCCAGCACTTGCAAGCGTCGCACTTCGCTGCTGTCCAAACCACCGGACCT
>JBGVTM010000263.1 GCA_041862535.1 Candidatus Neomarinimicrobiota bacterium
GCTCATCGGATGCAAGGGGGATTCCAGGGAGGCTACCGGGAGACAAATGTCCCGTGAGGACTCGCTGGCAGGGCTGCAACTGGATCAAAATGCGGCCACGGGATTCGCCCAGCTGGCCCTGAACTGCATTCAGAGAGAGTATCCCAACAAGCTGGACCACGTGATGAACGACCCGGGTGAAGTGCAGCCTCCGGCCGTGCTTCATCCCGCGTTTTACGGGTGCTTTGACTGGCATTCGGCCGTGCACGGGCACTGGATGCTGGTGCGCCTGCTGAAATTATATCCAGACCTACCGGAGGCGGCGGCGATACAGCAGGCTTTAAATGCCAATCTGACGGAGGAAAATCTCAGGATAGAAGTCGAGTACCTGCATCAGGAAGGCCGCAAGTCATTCGAAAGGACCTACGGCTGGGCCTGGCTGCTGAAGCTGGCGGAGGAGCTGCAGGGCTGGGATGATGCCGACGGCAGGGTATGGTCGCGTAATCTGGAAGCGCTTGCTCGAGCCATCGTGGAGCGCTACTCGGACTTTCTGCCGCGACAGACATATCCTATTCGTACCGGCGTTCACCCCAATACCGCTTTTGGAATCGCATTCGCGCTGGATTATGCGCGCAAAGTAAACGACAGCGAATTCGAAGAGCTGCTGCTGGAACGGAGCCTGGCATATTACCAGGGGGACCAGAGCTGCGCGGCGGACTGGGAACCAAGCGGCGAAGACTTTTTCTCGCCCTGTCTGGTGGAGGCCGATCTGATGCGGAGGGTGCTGAAGCCGACGGACTTCCGGGAATGGTTCCGCCTGTTCATGCCGGGACTGATCAGGGGGGAACTTAAAAATATACTTGAGCCGGCCATCGTAGCGGACCGAAGCGATCCCAAGATCGTCCACCTCGATGGTCTAAACATCAGCCGGGCGTGGTGCATGATGGGCATTGCTTCCAGCCTTCCGGCGGACAGCCCGCTGAGAGAAATGCTATTGCAGGCCGCAGCCCGACACGCCGCAGCCTCACTGGACTACGTTACCAGCGGGCAATACGTAGGGGAACACTGGCTGGCGTCGTTTGCCGTGTATCTGTTAGCAATGCAAGGCGGAATGACGGGTTAGGCTAATCCCAGTCCTCCAAGACCCGGTGGGCATGGCCGGGGGGCTTGACCTTGGTTGTTGAGGAATCTCAGCCTGCTATCAGGAAGAGATATCCTTCATCCACCAGACGGCGGATTCAGGATGACAAGCAAGGCTTGGGTTCACGGCGGTCCTCAAGAATCAGCGCGATGGCTTCCTTCAGGCTCTGAAGGCATTCCTCCCGGGTGCGGCCCTGGCCATTGGCGCCGGGGACCTCGGGGCAATAGGCGATATACCAGTCGCCGTCTTTTTCCATTACAGCCGTAAATTCGTTATGCATAGCCAAGACCTCCTGGATGCAAGTTATTCCGTTTGGACACCCCACGCAAGCAGGTATAGGGGTAGAGTGAAGGAAGTGCGTCACCCCGGTTTTCCAGGATCTCCTTGGCGTGGCCGGCGGGCTTGACTTCCGGAGTAGACCTTGTAGATGGTGCTGGCAACACCTAAAATCGGACGAACCTGGAGGTTGATCCGTCACCGGTTAGGTGTCTTAAAAAACAGCACTAGTTGATATTCCAAGAAGCCAGTGATCAAGTGAATAATTATCCAACTCGAAGGAGGAGCATTATGAACCTAAAATCGTTTCCAGCCGCTCGCTTGTTAGTTGCCGTTCTGCTCATTTGCCCCGCTTTAGCTTCGGCGCAGGAGCTGAAGTCGATCCAGCTACTGAAGCCGGAAATTGACCGCGGCAGACCACTGATGCAGGTGTTGAATGACAGAAGGTCTACACGCGAATTCAGTACCGAGAAGTTGCCCCTGCAGGAGCTATCAAATCTGCTTTGGGCGGCGTTCGGGGTTAATCGCCCGGAGTCGGGGAAGCGTACCGCGCCATCGGCGATGAATCGGCAGGAAATCGATATTTACGTTGCCAGCGCCGATGGCCTTTACCTTTATGATGCGACGGCGCACACTTTGAAGCCGGTTCTGGCAGAAGATATCCGGGCTGCAACCGGGCGTCAGCCATTCGTGCAGGAAGCGCCGGTGAACCTCATTTATGTGGCGGATTTTGCAAAGATGGGTGAGTCCGCAGCCGACGAAAAGGTCTTCTATTCCGCTGCCAACACAGGCTTCATCGGCCAGAATGTCTACCTGTACTGTGCTTCCGAAGGATTGGCGACAGTTGTACGAGGGATGGTTGACAAGCCGGCCCTGGCAAAGGTGATGAGACTGCGAGCGGACCAGAGGATTATCCTCGCACAAACGGTGGGGTATCCGAAAGAGTAGTAATTGGGGAGAGAATCAAACAGGGATTAACGGGAAATTTAAAGTGTTAAGCCCTCCGTCTTAAAGGCAGGGGCCTCATCCGCCAGCTGGCGGACAAGGAGCATATGCATGGCTCTTTGAATAGATATTCTTCGCTGCCCATCCGATCCGCCGGTTGGCAGACTCATGGCAGGCTACGCTCAGGGCGACTTAGTCTTTCCAGACTGCAAGAATCTGCCGGGCGTGCCCAGGGGGCTTGACTTTGGGGTAGACCTTGTGGATGGTACCGTCCGCGTTGATCAGGTAGGTAGTACGGGTGATGCCCTCATATGCCCGGCCAGCCAGCTTCCTGGGTCCCCACACGCCGTAGGCCTGCAGCATGTCGTGGCTCTCGTCGCAGAGCAGGGGGAAGCGGAAGCCGTTTTTCTCTACGAACTTGCGTTGTTTGGCTGGCTGGTCGGCACTGACGCCAACGATCTTGATGCCGCGGTTTTCAAACTCATGGAATTCGTCCCGGAATCCCTGGCCCTCGATGGTTCAGCCCGAGGTGCCGGCTCTGGGGAAGAACCACAAGACGACCTTACTGCCGCGGAAGTCCCAAAGCGATACCGGCTGCTCATAGGCATCCGGCAGGGTGAAATCGGGGGCGGGGGTGCCGGGTTGCAGTAACATGATATCTCCTCCCTCTTCGTGTCAGGAATACGTAAAAATTTACTTTGGTCTTCAATATCGCTCAACAGAAAGTAACCGATCACTACGCCAGGCGGTTGCCGCCCGCCGGTTGTGCCCGTAAATTGGCTGGGCAGGTTAGACCAGCAACGCCATTATCTCAGTAGGCATTCATAACTCACCTGGTATAAGAGATGCAGTATCGCCATTTAGGCCCTAGCGGCCTGCAGGTATCCGAAATCGCGTTGGGGGGGTGGCTCAACATCGGCGGCTGGGTGGATGAGAAGACCTCCATTGGTCTGATCCACCAGGCTTTTGCTGCCGGAGTCAATCTCTTTGACATGGCGGACGTATACGCCGACGGTGGAGCAGAGGTCGTCCTGGGCAAGGGCATAAAGGAGCTGCCCCGGGAACAGGTGATCGTGGCCACGAAGTGCCGCTGGCGCATGTGGCCGGGTCCCCTGGGGGAAGGACTGTCCAAGAAACATATCGTGGAGTCCTGCGAGGCGTCCTTAAGGCGGCTTAACGTCGATTATATCGACCTTTACCAGGTCCACGGTCCGGATCCCGCCACACCTATCGAAGAGACCATGGTCGCCCTGGACCTGCTGGTGCACCAGGGCAAGGTGCTGTACCTGGGCTGCTCCAAGTTCACCGGCGCGCAGTTAACGGAGGCGAATGCCGTCGCCGAAGCCCGGGGCGGGACCAGGTTCATCTCCAGCCAGCCGCGCTACAACCTGCTGGATCGGGAAGCCGAGGAAGAGCTTTTCCCAGCCTGCAGGGAGCTGGGGGTAGGCAACATTGTGTATTCGCCCCTGGCGCAGGGAGTTCTCACCGGCAAGTACCAGCCGGGCAAAATTCCTGAAGACAGCCGCCAGGCACGCTGGGAGCAGGATATACCGTTCCTCAGCGAGAAGAACCTGGCTATCGTAGAGAAGCTACGGCCTTTAGCCGAGAATTTCGATATGACCCTGGCCCAGATGGCGCTACGCTGGTGCCTGCGTCGGGAAGAGGTATCAGCGGTGATCGTAGGCGCCAGACAGGCTGAACAGCTGGACGAGAATCTGACGGCCGCCAATAAGACCCTGGAGCCGGGTCAGATCAAGGAAATCGAGGCGGTTCTCACCTAGAAAACACTGCCTTGCTGCCAGCCCGACTATATATCACGATGAATTCACTTGAATACCAATCCAGATTGAGTGTATACTTAATAAAGCTATGAGCCGTAATAGAAACGTGGGGCTGCTTGCGATTACCGCACTGGTGCTTATCGGAGTGTTGCTGGCCTGGTCTAGCGCTTTAAAAGAAGGCGACCTGGCGCCGGATTTCACGCTGCCAGACCAGGATAGCGTTAACCACACCCTCTCGGATTACCGTGGGCAGAAGGTGCTGGTCTACTTTTATCCCAAGGATGATACGCCCGGATGCACCAAGGAAGCCTGCAGCCTGCGGGACGACTATGAGGAATACCAGGCGGCTGACATCGTGATCCTCGGGATCAGCTACGATTCCGCCGAGTCACACCAGCAGTTCCGCGAGAAGTACAACCTGCCCTTCACCCTGCTCAGTGATTCCAAGAAGGAGGTAGCCGCAGCCTATGGCACCAAGGGGATCTATCCGATGGCCATCCGGCGTTCGTTTCTCATTGATGCGGAAGGGCACATCGTTAAGATCATCAAGGATGTGGACGTGACCACACACAGTCAGGACGTTCTGCGCTACTTCCGCGAAGCAGCTCCTCAACCCTAGATTCCAGTGAACCGCAGCCAGTGCCGAATTGTGGGCGTCGAACCCATCGCCGTTGCAGTGACCATCGCCATCTGGGCACTGCTCCTATATCTGCAACGCAGCCTGCCGCTACCCGTCATGCGCCTTTCACCAGGATGGCGATGGGGCCTGAGCCTGCTCTTCCTGGCAGACGGTCTGGGCACTTTGCTCTGGAGTGCTTTCACCCTAGCCAAGGCCAATCGGGGAAATAAGCTGGCCGATACCGGGCCCTATGCCCTGGTGCGCCATCCCATGTACGGCACGGTACTGTGGAGCGGTACGGCGGTGGTGGCCTTTGCCTTCCATTCCTGGCTAGTTCTTCCAGGGGTAGTGCCGCTGCACCTCTGCTGGATCTGGCTGGTTCAGCACGAAGAGCAAGAGCTCATCCGCAGGTTCGGGGCTGCGTACATACAGTATGCCCAAGAGACCGGCCAGTTCTTGCCCCGGCTGACCAGCCTCAAGAAAGTAGCGCAAGGAACCGACGACCTAGAAAGTTGACATTGTTTCTTGAAACTAAAATCCGTACGTTACAACCTAACTTTTTATGGGAGTCAATCAACCATATATGTATGGCCGCATAGGCCCGAACAAAGGGGGATTCATGCAGAGAGGAAGCGTAAACAAGGTCATTCTGGTGGGTCATGTAGGGGCTGACCCGGAGCCACGTTACACACCCGCAGGTACTGCGGTGATCAACCTGCGAATGGCAACCAATGAAGTCTGGCGCGACGCCGAAGGGAATGACCAGGCAGTAACCGAGTGGCACCGGGTGGTACTCTGGGGCAAGCAGGCCGAGTTCGCCGCCAATTATATCAAAAAAGGACAGCTGGTCTGTGTTGAGGGTCGGCTGCAAACGCGCACTTGGGAGGACCGTAACAAAGTTGAGCGGCGGACCACCGAAGTGCGGGCCAACATCATTACGCCGTTGGGAGGCTTGAAGACTGCGGAGGGCGAAGTGGAGGATATCCAGGCGGTGAGCGAGGAACAACCGCCCGAAGACGAGGATATCCCCTTCTAGGGGCTCCACTGAGGACAAGGCAGAATCCCGGGCACTAGAGGACTCGCGGCAGGTCCAACCTGGATCCATCGGCTGACGGATTAATATACTGAAAAAATGCTGTATAATGTTAGTTAGGCCGCGCCCAGCAAAATGTTCAAGATAAAAAGGAGTCCAGAATGAATATCTACGTAGGGAACTTGTCCCACGAGGTGACCGAAGAAGAGTTGCGGGAGGCTTTTGAAGCCTTCGGGAAGGTTGAATCGGTCACAGTCATAAAAGACAGGTTCACCGGGGAATCAAGGGGATTCGGATTCGTGGAGATGCCCGCCAAGGCTGAAGCCGAGTCCGCGATCGAAGGCCTGAATGAGAAGGAGTTGAAGGGACGAGTGCTGAATGTTAATGAGGCTCGCCCGCGTGAAGAGCGTAAAGGAGGAGGAGGAAGACGAGGTGGAGGGCGGCGCTTCTAGCAGGTAACACCCGGAAAAACATAGTCAGAGCCAGGCTGCGCCTAATCCGCGCAGGCGGCTTGTCGCGCAAAGGCACGGCAGCTGATGCGCCAGGACATCAGGTGTGTCTGGCCCGTCCGGTATTTTTGACCGTACGCCGCTACCGCACGGGTGATATACGCCATGCCGGATAGGCTCGATCTGAGCGCGAAGAATCTCAATCCTGCCAGCATTGCTAAACGGGCGCTTGCAGACGACAAGGTCTTCGAAGCGCTGATCAACGGCATCTCCCCTGATCGGAAAAAGATCACCATCCGCGAAAACAGCTTCAAGGCCCTGATGCTCCTTAGTGAAAAGCACCCGGACCGGCTGTTGCCTTATTGGGAGTATTTCGTCGGGCTGCTTAAGAGCAATAACAGCTATTCCAAGTACGCCGCCATCCACATCATCGCTGCCATAGTGCCAGCCGATAAGCAGGGCCGGTTTGAGAAGGCATGCGACCTTTACCTCGG
>JBGVTM010000264.1 GCA_041862535.1 Candidatus Neomarinimicrobiota bacterium
GGGGTCATCGGAACGGCGGCGGTGGCCGGCCTTAACCGCGTCCAGGAGTCCATCGGTTTCGACATGGGCGGCACCTCTACCGACGTGAGCCGGTTTGATGGGCGCTTCGAGAAGATCTTCGAGATCAAGACCGCCGGGGTACAGTTTCAAGCATCCAGCCTGCACGTGAACACAGTTGCGGCTGGCGGCGGTTCCTTGCTGTGGTTTGACGGGCAGAAGCTGCGGGTGGGGCCCGAATCGGCCGGTGCCAACCCCGGGCCGGCCTGCTACGGCCGCGGCGGACCCCTGGCACTCACCGACGCCAACCTGCTTCTGGGACGCATCTTCCCGACCTATTTCCCCCGCACCTTCGGGCCCAACCAGGATCAACCCCTGGATACCGAAATTGTCCAGCGAAAATTCACAAACCTTGCCCGCGATCTTAACCGCAAATTGGGCATCGCTCTCTCCCCCACCGATGTAGCCCTGGGGTTCGTTAAGATCGCCAACGAGACCATGGCCAAGCCCATCAAGGAAATCTCCGTGGCCCGCGGCTTTGACGTCCGGACCCATGCGCTGGTCTGTTTCGGTGGCGCGGCCGCCCAGCACGCCTGCGCCCTGGCACGCATCCTGGGCCTGCGCAAAATCATTATCCATCCGCTGGCCGGTCTGCTTTCAGCTTATGGCATCGCCGTGGCCGACCACCTGCGCTACGCCGCCCAGTCGGTGGTCAAGACCTTCAGCCTAAAGCTGTGCCGCGCACTGGAAGAGCGCTTTCAGGTCTTAACCGGGCCCCTGGTCCAGGAGCTGCGCGGCCGCGGGATCGCTCAGAGCAACATCGACGTCCAGCGGTTCCTTGATCTCCGTCCCCTGGGCACGGATACCTACCTTTCCATTCCTTTCATCAACTATGAAGACGTAGTCCCCACGTTTCTGGAAGCCTACAACCGGCACTTCGGATTTAAACCGTCCGGCGTACCGCTGGAGCTGGTGAACATCCGGGTGGAAGTGCTGGGGAGAGGCGGCGTCTTCCGGGAGACTAAAAAGCGGAAACAGCCCGGCCGGGGCGCTCCGGCACCAGTAGAAACCGCGAACGTCATCTTTGAGAACCTGCCAACCGCTACGCCGGTATACCGCCGAGAGGACTTGCCTATCGACTACCAGCTCGAGGGACCGGCTGTAGTGGTGGAGGACTACTCCACCGTGCTCATTGAACCGGGTTTCACCGCCACAGTCAATCCCTACGGCCATCTGGTACTTGAACAGCAGGCCACGCGGGTTGAAAGGGTAAGCACCCGCAGGGACCCCGTCATGCTGGAAGTCTTTAACAACCTCTTCATGAGCGTGGCCGAGCAGATGGGTACCACCCTGGCCAATACCGCCCACTCCATCAATATCAAGGAGCGCCTGGACTTTTCCTGCGCCATCTTTGACTCCGAGGGCAACCTGGTGGCCAACGCCCCCCACATCCCGGTGCACCTGGGTGCCATGAGCGAATCGGTAAAGGCAATTATTCAGGCTAATCGGGGGCGGATGCGCCCCTGCAACGTCTATGTGACCAACAATCCCCATCGCGGTGGCTCGCACCTGCCCGACGTGACAGTGATTACCCCTGTCTTCGGGCCGGATGGGGCCATCATTTTCTTTACCGCCTCCCGCGGACACCACGCCGATATCGGTGGCATCACCCCCGGGTCCATGCCGCCGTTCGCCACATCAATCCAGGAAGAAGGCGTGGTGATCGACAACTTCCTGCTGGTGAGCAACGGCGTCTTCCGGGAGGACGAATTGCGTCAGACGCTCCTCGCAGGATCCCATCCCGCCCGTAACCTTGAGGAACGTGTTTCGGACCTGAGAGCCCAGATTGCCGCCAATAATCGCGGCCTGCAGGAGCTGCAGCGACTGGAGGACAAGTACAGCCTGGAAACGGTCCAGGCCTATATGGGCCATATCCGGGATAACGCGGCCGAGGCCATGCGGGAGGCACTGGGCAAGTTTCTCAACCGCCGCCGGCGCTTCGACTCCACCTTCGAGGACTACCTGGACGACGGCTCCCGGATCCGGGTCCGCCTGACTATCGAAAGCGGCAGTGATCCTCCCCATACCCACCGCGCAATCATCGATTTCACCGGGACTGAAGCCCAGCTCCCCGGCAGCCTGAATGCCCCGGTAGCCGTTACAAAGGCGGCCGTGCTTTACGTCTTCCGCACCCTGATCGACGAGGACATTCCCCTCAACTCCGGCTGCCTGGCACCTATCGAGATTCGAATCCCCGAAGGCTGCCTGCTGAACCCTTCCGCCGATGCGGCTGTGGTGGGGGGCAATGTGGAAACCTCCCAGCGGGTGGTAGACGTGCTGTTGGGAGCCCTGGGTATCGCCGCCGCCTCCCAGGGCACCATGAACAATTTCCTATTTGGCCGCGCGGACGACCAGGGAAAACAGTACTACGAGACCATTGCCGGCGGCTCCGGCGCCGTCGACGGCCACGACGGGGCCTCAGCCGTCCAGGTACACATGACCAATACCCGCATCACTGACCCGGAGGTGCTGGAGCAGCGCTTCCCGGAAATCCGGGTGGAGCGCTTCGCCCTCCGCCGGCGCTCCGGCGGGCAGGGCCGATTTCGCGGCGGCGATGGTGTTGTGCGGGAAATCCACTTCCTTGAATCCCGGAAGGTCTCCATCCTATCAGAGCGGCGGGCCTATCCCCCCTACGGCCTGGCTGGGGGCCAACCTGGGGTGAAAGGAAAGAACATCCTGGTCAGGAGCGACGGCACCAGGGAGGTGCTGGGCGGCAAGGTGGAGCGGGTGATCCAGGCCGGGGAGCGGATCATCATCAAGACGCCGGGGGGCGGCGGCTTCGGGAAGCGCTAAATCGGTAGCAGAATCGATTATCTACCGCCAATATACCCCAAAAAAAGCCCCAGGCACCACGGGAATGGACCTGGGGCTTTGTACTACTTCGGGCATGCGGGACTACTTCATCAGCACCATCTTGATCTGTCGGGTGAACGCTGGTGTTACCATGCGGACGATATACACGCCCGTGGGTGCTTCCCGCCCGGAT
>JBGVTM010000265.1 GCA_041862535.1 Candidatus Neomarinimicrobiota bacterium
AGTGGGAAGTTCCACCGTCCCGCGCAGTCCCAGCTCCTCATCAATCTCTTTCATAGCATCGATGACGAACTGGATGTGCTCGTCCCGATCCACCCCCAGCTCGATAATGCCCTGCTCAATGTCGTCCCGGTCCACTGAGGCGGCGAAGCTGGGCTGCTTGAGCTTCTTCTTGACCGACTTGGGTGTGACCTCGTGGATGGAGCGGGAGGGGCGCACGAAGGTAACGGCGAAGAGGAAGCCGGAGAGCTCGTCGCAGGCGAAGAGGGTCCTGGCGAGTAGGGTTTCCCGGGGGACGCCGGTATAGTTGGCGTGGCCCATGATGGCGGTAATGACCTCCTCGGTGTAGCCGCGCTCGCGGAGAATCTCCGCGCCCCGATAAGGGTGATCCTCCATGGTGGGATATTTCTCGTAATCGAAGTCGTGCAGCAGGCCTACGATGCCGTAGAGGTCTTCGTCCTCGCCCCATTTGCGGGCATAGGCGCGCATGACCTGTTCCACAGCGCGGGCATGATTGCGCAGGGATTCCGACTTGGTATACTCGCAGAGCAGGTTCCAGGCATCGTCGCGGGAGGGGAGGGGCTTGTCCTGACCTTGTCGAATGGACATGGGGACTCCTTTTCAGTTGTTGAATGGAATTTAGGCACATCGGGGGGACAGGGGAAGGGGGCAGGGATCGGCCGGTAGCAATCAGCGCTCAGCGGAGATCGCCACGCTACGCTCGTGATGACGGGAGCGATGGAGGTGGAGTCAGGATTCCGCCATAAACGAGGTCGTACTTCGACAAGCTCAGTACGACAATAGCTGCTATCCAGCAACGAGTACCTATTTCATCAACACCATCTTTATTGACTTGGTATACTCTGTGGTCACCAGGCGGCTGATGTAGATGCCGGACGGTACCTCGCGGCCCAATTTATCCTTACCATTCCAGACAACCTGACTATAGCCACCGGGAACCATTCCATCCACTAAGCGAACGACTTCTTCACCTAAGATATTATAGATAATCAGAGCCACTTGAACATCTTCTGGCAAGTCGTATGTGACGGTTGTTATTGGATTAAACGGGTTTGGATAGTTCTGGTAGAGAACGAACGCTGCCGGTGTCATGAGAAGTTCCGGTTGTATACCACTTATTACTCGGTCATACTTGAGCAGGGTGTTGTCCTCTCCGAAAATGTATCCGATCCTCTTATTTTCGACAAAGACAATGCTCCCCAGGTCAGCATGAGTCATTGTTTCAACCCTTGTCCAGGTTGAGCCACTATCTTCAGTCAGCCAGGCAAATCCGTACTCTCCGACAGCCCAGCCGGTGCTGGCATCGAAGAAAAATATGTCGTTAAGCCATGGGCTTGGCGGATAGTGATAGTTCCAATTCTCACCTCCATCATGTGTGATTAAGATTGCACCACCGGGAAATGGATGGATAGATCCTACAGCGCACCCATGGTTCTGATCACTGAAATAGACTCCCTGCAACACCGCACCTGCATCAGGAACTTGCACCTGCCAGGTTTCGCCGCCATTCTTAGTGTTTAAGATGACGCCAGCATCCAATGCATCACAGCTGGCGCCAACAGCCCACCCATTTTGATCGTCAACGAAGTGCATATCGATTATACCGAAGCGCAGCGCTGGTTCAACTTCTTGTACCTGCCAGGTTCGGCCGCCATCGGTTGTCCGATAGAGGATATCCCCACCGCCTATGCCTACTGCAGAATCAAAAAAGGTCACCTTATAAAGAGGAGGAGTTATGATTTCCTCCCAGGATTCACCACCGTCGACCGTTCGTAAAACCAACCGATTTACCCCTGTCTCACCTACTACCCAACCATGCACGGTATCCACAAACTCAATGCTATGGAACGTGGCACCACTGCCTTCATTTTGAATTTCCCAATTCAGACCACCATTTTCAGTTTTCCAAATCCGTCCCGGACAGAATTCGGCAAACCACCCATGCTGCCTATCGATCATAATACCTTGGGACATATCATGGCTCACATCCCGAGTCTGCTGAATTACCCACGTTTGGCCACCATTAGCGGTATGAATTATTGTTCCGCGGTCACCAACTGCCCAGCCTGTGGTCTCATCTATAAACACAACGTCATTGAGGTAATTTTCCGTGTTGGAGGCCTGCTGCTCCCAGGTCTGGCCGCCGTCACCGGTATGCTTAATCAGTCCTCCAACATATCCTTCCCGGGCCGCAATCCATGTGTCCTGTGCTGAAGCAGCATGAATGGCTACGCCTTCGGGACCTGCAACTTGCCAGGTTAGACCGCCGTCGGTTGTGCGGAGGGTCCCACTAGTATCCAGAGATGTGCCTACGATCCAGCCGTTCTGTTGATCGACGAAATCAACATCCCGCAAGGCCCAATCCATGCCACTGGTTTGTAGCAGCCAATCCTGCCCGCCATTTGAAGTATGGAGAATAGTTCCCTGACAACCGATAATCCAGCCGTTGGAGGAATCAACGAAGTCTACAGCGGTAAAATGAGCCGAACTACCCACAGGTGTCGATTGCGCCTGCCAATTCTGTCCCTTGTCACTCGTGCAGAGCACTAATCCTTCCGTACCTACGAGCCAACCGACGGAATGGTTAATGAACACAATATCCAAAGGTGATGCTTCAGTAGGAATATCTGTACCAGACCATGTCAGACCTCCGTCTTTCGTGTGCAGTAGTGTGCCCTCCGCTCCCAACGCCTTCCCGTTCAATGCATCAGCAAAGTCAATATCAATGAGATGAGCGTCAGACGTGTGATTCTGTTGCACTTCCCAAGACGCACCCCCATTGCTAGTACAGAGAATGATCCCCCATTCTCCAACAGCCCAACCATGGTTTGTATCAACAAAGTCAACAGCAAGAAGGCCATTACCGGGCGGTTGACTGAAGGGATTGAGATTAGTCCATTCCTGGGAATAGCCTATCGTATTGAGAAACGTAGTGAAGAGAAGAATAGCTGGAAAAAGCAATGACCTAGCATTGCCAAAAGGTAGTGTCAGAGATTTACAGTAGGAGGGATTTACGTTTGGATCATTCTTTCTCGCCGGTGTCACCAATTCGAACCAGGGAAATCTACAGAATAAAGGAAGCTCAATAATGGAACGTATAGTAATGAATGCCCCCTTAATTGTATTATTGATCTTTGGAAAAACAATCACTGAGCATCTCAACGCAACTTCACCAGGAAGGGACGCCGCGAATACACGATACTAAAAAATACCGGCAATGTCAAGAATTATATTTCAGACAAGCTGTCCTTTCTTGCCAATAATCACGCTCAGCCACCCAGGTGGGTGACAGGCCCCGCCTATGGCGGGACTATCCGTAATGCTATTTAAATAGTAGTAACCTTCGACAAGGCATCGGCGTGAACGTTCGGCTGAGCTCACGACGAAGATTCAAAATTTCAATATTCACCTTCTAAATAAGACAAAATCTAAATGAACTCTTAGCATAAAATCTCTCAGATCAAACTCAGGCGCATAGTCATAACTTTCAGGCTTGCCATTGACAAACCAATTACGATGTGGTTTAGAAATCATTCCTCCGGCATCAATACCGATAAGCAAATCAAGGGGTAGGGGCCAATTTTTATCTTGAATCAGGGGCCAGTCATAGGCCAATCCATAAAGGAAGGCAATATTGTATATCAAATAATCGTTTTTATCACGGAAGAAAATATTAATGCTCTTTACGCCAAATCTTAAATCCGTTTTTATCAGTAAGGATTCCAAACCGATACCGAGGTATGGGAATAAGATATTTTTTCTAGCAGTAAACAGGGGCACTCCAATTTTTACAGCATTGCTCAAACGATAAGATAATACCTTTGATTCTTCATGTAGCTCCTGCCTATCGTAGCTTAATAGGATAGATGTATTAATAACCACCCTGTCATATATCATCGTTCCCATTATTCCTAATAAGTTCTTAACTCTTATTTCTTTGATCCCGGAACGATAAAGTTGATAATTAATAGGGTCATAGTTAACTATTTCCGAACCGTCAGATAATACTCCCATGATCAGGAACGTCGGTGAATCCTTTTCCGCTGAAAAGAGACTTGCCAGAGGCCAAATTACCAGTGCAACTGTTATTAAGGTCCTTGCTAACATCAGGCTAAATCCTTAATTAACATATTACTGTTAAATCCCCTTAAAATAAGAGATTATAATAAAGATCTTTGCTTACGCGACTTATGTCATGCTAATAAAGAAAAACTCCAATGTCAAGCGTTATTATGCAGAAGGGTCTGTCCTTTCCTGCCGTTAATCACACTCAGCCACCCAAGCGGGTGACAGGCCCCGCTTAAGGCCCCGCTTCCAGCGGGATTATGAGCGGGACCAGCAGGCGAGCAATGTAGATGCCGGTGGGCAGCTCGAGGCCGCAATCCTTTAAGTGGAGCTATACCACCCAGGCTCGCAGCAGCAGCTCTATATCATCCTCTGAGCCCGCGGCCAAAAACGCCAATATGATCGGCCGCCATCAAATGCTTAATATTGCCAGTAACATGGAATTGTCACCGAAAATAAAGCATCCAGGAGATAAAAATATGCTGCCTATAAATATAATTCACAGTGCTTTAGCATTAGCACCTGTGGTGTTGGTCGCCCTTTCATGGCAGACAACATACCCTAATTCCCAACCGCAGGAAAGCAACCAGAAGCCCCCTGACATGATATTAGTGCCGGGTGGAAAGTTCATGATGGGGGCCGCCGGGAACGGCGATCACAGCCCTGTACACCAGGTCTCCATCGACTCCTTTTACATGGATAAGTGCGAGGTCACCAACGCCCAGTACCTTGCGTTCTGTGAAGCGACCAACAGGAAACTGCCCGAATTCTGGGGGATGGAAGCCTTTCATAGCGGGCCAGAGTTCCCAGACCACCCGGTCGTAGGGATCAGCTGGAGCGATGCGGCGGCCTACGCGAAGTGGGCCGGGAAAAGACTCCCTACCGAGGCCGAATGGGAGTATGCCGCCAGGGGCGGCCTGGTCGGTAAGGACTACCCCGGCGGCGATAAGCTGGATTCCACCCTGGCCAACTTCACAATGCAGGGAGTCACCAGCGGAACAGCCCCGGTGGGCAGTTATCCCGCCAACGGTTATGGGCTGCACGATATGGCTGGAAACGTCGTTGAGTGGGTCGCTGATAACTATGATAAGGACTATTATAAAATGAGTCCAAAGAAAAATCCGGCCGGCCCTGAAAAGGGGAAATTCCGCGTGATCCGGGGCGGCGGGTGGCACTCCGGTCCATCCTGCTGCCGGGTCTATTTCCGCAATTGCCTGCCGGGCAACTGGCTCGATTTCAATGTGGGCTTCCGGTGTGCTAAGGACTTACAACGGTAGGTAAACTAATCTCCAGGCAGGTACCGGAATCGCCTTTAGAAGTAGGCCGCCAGGTTGTTCCGGATGCGTTGCTGAATCGACTGTCCCCCCTCGGGAAATGGAAACGCCTCGCCAGTGATCATTTCATAGAGCAAGATATACCGCCGCGACAACTCGATCCTGAGCTCGTCCGGGGCGGGCGGCAGGGTGGCATCGTGGTAGGGATCGCAGTGCTCCACAAACCATAGCCGCAGGAACTCCTTATCGATATTATCCGGTTCCTCGCCTTCGGCGAAACGCTCCTGATAGCCTTCGGCGATCCAGTAGCGGCTGGAATCGGGGGTATGGATTTCGTCGATGAGCAGGAGATTTCCTTCGGCGTCTTTGCCGAACTCGTACTTGGTATCCACCAGGATCAAACCGTGCTGCCGGGCCGTCCGCTGCCCGAAAGAGAACAGCTCCAGGGCAGCCGCCCTCGTGGCTTCCCAATCCGCTTTTGACAGCCACCCCTCCGAGATGATCTCGTCGGGGCTGATCGGCCGGTCATGCTCCTCGGATTTCGTGGTGGGGGTCAGGATGGGCCGCTCCAGGCGCTCATTTTTCCGCAAGCCGTCCGGCAGGGGATTCCCGCAATAATTGCGGATTCCACGCTGGTAGTGGGTCCAGAGGGAAGTGCTGGTGGTTCCGGTGATATAGCCGCGAACGACAAACTCGATGGGAAACACCCGGCATTTGCTGGCAACGGTGATATTGGGATCGGGGACCTGGATAACGTGGTTGTGGATTATGGCCTTTGTTTGCTGAAACCACCAGGCGCTGGTGAGGTTGAGGGCCTGTCCTTTAAAAGGGATCGCCGCCAGAATGCGGTCGAAAGCACTCTGGCGGTCGGTGGTGACGAGGATAAGCCGGTCTCCCAGGTCATAGGTGTCCCGCACTTTACCCGCTATCCTGGTCCCGATCCCCAGGTCAGTCTCTGTCAGGCAGTTGTCCAGTTCCCCGCGGATCATACCGGTGTAGTCGACACCCTCCTGGCGGAAGGGATATGCAAGCGGACTAATGTTGGCACTCATCATGGCTAAAGGGATGAAATGGGATGCGCGTATTTTCTGTCTTCAAAACTACCTGGAGCATTATTCAAAACTACGCGATCCTTGCTATGATTCCAAGACCCTCGCTGCGCCTTTGCCTGCCGATTGACCAAATTCCTGTAAGCCATCGCTACCTATCTCATTCGGTATCCCGCTCTATCTGATTTGATATTCATCTCCAGATCACGTAGCTTTATATTATTAATATTAAAAAGGAGGGTGCAATGAAACTGAGCGTTAAAGCCCTGGGTCTGGCGGCAGGGATCGTTTGGGCTCTGGCGATTTTTCTCCTCACCTACTGGTTTTTATTATTCGGATATGAGGGGGAAATGCTGTCACGGCTATCAAATATTTACCTGGGCTACTCGGTGACCTGGTATGGGGGCTTTATTGGACTGGTCTGGGGTTTTGTGGATGGATTCATTGGGGGAGCCCTGCTAGCCTGTCTTTATAACAAGTTCGTGCCGAAGCAGCCCGCGACAAAAGAGGCACCAGCCGCCTGATACGCATGGCATAAGGCCAACATTCAATCTGCCCGATTGATCCCGGATATCTCTGGCGACGGGAGACGAAAGGGAAGCAAATCCTCACTCCCGTCCACCATTGAGCTTATAAAATGCCCCGGGGATTGGATTAGCCGTTCTATCAGCTCAGGACGGATCGGATAGCGGACAGGGCCAATTGAAGCGCACCTGCTGCAGGGCAGGAGAGAACCTGGTCCGGACCCAATTCCGCACTTAAGGCCTACCATTTTTAATTGCTGCGGAGGATGATACTCCCGGATAAATTGTTCCGTGAGGGAGCGCCGGAA
>JBGVTM010000266.1 GCA_041862535.1 Candidatus Neomarinimicrobiota bacterium
CTTATAGACGCCGTTGCCGTAACTGGCCACGTACACGGTCCGGTTTTGGATCGGTGAAGAAGGATCGATCACGATGGACCGCACAATCCCGTCGTCCAAGCCGTGTTTTTCGTAGACAGGTGTCCAGTTCCAGCCACCATCGACGGACTTGATCACCATGCCGCCCACCGCTGCCCGGTCATCGGCATTTTTCCCGCTGATGGAGGCATAGATCGTTGTCGACAAGTCGGGATCGACCGCCATGGAAACGCAGGAACCGCTGGAGTAGACCAGTTTGTCCCGCCAGTAAGCGGCCTGGTTCACTTCACCTCTATGAAACGAGATGACGTTGATGATCGTCTCGCCACCGTCCTCCGACAGCATGAGTCCGGTATCTGAGAATCCCAGCCAGACGAGCTTCGGGCGATTGGGATCGAATACCACCCGGTAGTCGGTCAGGAGTGTAAGGCCGGTTCCTGTGTAGCGATCCCGACGGATTTCTTTCAAGCCGAAGTGCTGCCAGGTTTCCCCCCCGTCGTGGGTCTTCTTGTTGTAATCCAGGTGGAGGGTGAGGGGATCATTCGGATCTACAAACATGATCTGGCCAGACACGGCCTCATGCTGGCGGTAGTTCATGGGCCAATTATAGCGGGCGTTGAAGCGGCGGTGGGTGAGCAGTCTGAACGAGTCGCCGCCGTCCCGGCTGCCGTAGATACCCTCATCCCTGACCGTGGCCACATAGACCATATCAGGCCGTTGATTGGTGGCGACCACCTGGAAGGGCGTTTTCCCATCGAGCCCCTTGGTCAACTGCTGCCAGGTTTCCCCGTCGTCGAGACTGCGATAGAGACCATTATCAGGCAGGGCGGCATATAACGTGCCGCCGTCGCAGACTTCCGCATCACTGCATGTCCCTTCAGGAAGCCCCGAGACCCTCTGCCACTCACTCTTTTCAGCTTCGTACCGGAACAAGCCCAGATTCGTCGGGTAATAGATCTTCCGCTGCCCGAGTGTGGAATTGTGATCGATTTCCAGAGCGTGGCAGTGCCGGTAGGGATACGCCAGCTCCTCAAGAGGCAGGCCGGTGCTCATATCTTCCCACGTGTAGCCGCCATCGAGCGATTTTCTGACCCCCATATCGGCAGCTGTCCAATAGATGACCTGATTGTCTGCTGGATCAACCGCCCCCGATTGGCTGCGGCTGATGCCGAATTCCTCGCTCTGATATAGATGGATCCAGGTCTCACCATCGTCTGTACTTTTCCAGATACCCGAGGCTTTTGGTGTCACCCCAATCTGATTCATGTAGATGGTATTGGGTTCAGTGGGATCACCAGCGACGTAGTAGGCGGTACCGGGGATGGGATTCGCGATGGGTACCCAGGTTTCACCCTGGTCCGTGCTCTTGTGGAGGGACAAACTCATGTCGGAGGAGAAATAAAGGTGCCCGGAGGCCGGGTGGATGGAAGCGAACATGAGCCAGCCGTTGCCACCCGGATCTACCGGACGCCAGATGGTCTCCTGGGAAAGACTGATGCTAAGACTAAGGGCAATTACCATGGGAAGTCGCCAGGTCTGAAACGATGTTTTACTTGCGGGATATTTCACTTTCGAAAACTCTCTTATTGATGGGCGCCGGCAAAGGCGATCTGGGCAAAAATCAAGGCCTCCCGTTCAATCAAGGGGCTCAATTCAGCTGCTATCTGCAAGGCTTCCCGGGCCGCCTGCTGCCGTGCGGAAGCGCTATGCACTTTCGCGAGGTAATAATATCCCAGAGCCTTTCGGTACTCTTCGGTCTGACGCTCATAGCCCACCGATTGCCCTTCAATGAGCTGCTGACCTTCCTTCTGGAGTGCTTCCAGGATGCGATCGGCTTCCTTAGATTTTCCCAACTCGCGCAGGGCCAGTGCCTGGTAGTAGCTGGCGAGAGTAGGCTTAGCGGTAGACTCACCAGCCGCGATTGTCAGCAAGCTGTCGGCTTTGTGCTCGTCGTTCAGCTGCCGGTATAGCTGGGCCATGGGGTAGTACAGGAATCCGCGCAGGTTGGGTTCGCGGGGAGCGAATTCCAGGTTGGGCGGGTACTCACAGGCCCGCAGGTAACACTCCAAGGCCTCGTGAGGTGTCCGGGCTCTCTGGGCCATCCCGATATTGGCCTCCATGTAGGCGTTGTGGATCGAGTAGCCACCCTCCCAATTATGGAAGTGATGACTGAGATAGTGTTCCAACGCCTCCTCGTACTCCCCTTCCCGGACCATCAGGTCCAACATGGAAGTCAGCAGGTCATCCCGTGATTCGACCACTTTCTGGTGCTGCCGCAGGAAGGACAGCCGTTCGGCGGTGCTCTCCTTCCGGGCCTGCCTCACCTTGTCCAGCTCCAGCAGAATCCTGGAGTCCTTGGGCAGCAGTTTGAAGGCCTGCTCATAACATTGCATGGCGGCCTGCAGGTCCCCGCTGACATTAAGGTGCGCCAGACCGAGGTTTCTCCAGGCCCGGGCGTTGCCGGGCTCAAGCCGTACCGCCTGCTGCCAGTGGACCATGGCACTATCCACTTCGCCGAGGCCGCCATAGACCAGACCCAGGAAGTAATGAGCCCGAGCGTCGCCGGGATTGGCTACAAATGCAGCACGAAATACATTGATCGCCTCAAGCCGGAACGGGAAGCAATAATCCACCGGGCGCCTGGCGGCCTCCTTGTAGAGACGGGCGGCCGCCTTTCTGTCACCCAATCCATCCTGGCAGTATGCGGAGTAATAGCCGGTGAGAGCGCTGCGCGATTGCTTATCTCCTTCAATTCGCTCAAGCACTTCGGCTGCGTCTTCATGAAGGCCGGCGTTCAGGTAGTGCAGCGCCAGTTCAATATAATAGTGGGGATCATCCAGCAGGATCTGTGCCAACTTTTTCTTCTGTGCCCTCCCGGACTTGCCCTGGGCTTTCATGGCCAGATACAGCTCGTTCATGGCATAGAAGTTAACCGGGTCCAGTGTCAGCGCCCGCTCGGCAGCCGCCTGGGCCTGCTCGGACTCAACATTGAACCGTAGAACCGTGGCTTTCAGCGCCCACAGCTGCGGATTGAGGGTGTTGGATTGGATTGCTTTGCAGACATGCTGGCTCGCCTGCTCGAAGTCTCCCCGGCGCAGATCCAGCCGGGTGATGCACTGATAGGCCTGGGAGAGATACTGCTGATAGTGAACCGAGCGATAATAAAGATCATAGGCCGCATCGTAGTTGCCCAGGGCTTCCTGGGCCACCGCCTTCATGTAGAAAACGGTGCCGTTATCGGGACTGCGCTGCCCGGCTGCATCCAGGTGACGTAGAGCAGACCGGTAATCAGCCCGTTTGAGGTCCCATTCCGCCAGTGAGATGTGCGACGGAGCATGGCCGGGATCCTGCCGCAGGGCTTCCTTGAAATAATCATCGAAGCCCGCCCGCAAGTCCTGGTACTTGTACTTACTCTTGAAATCCCCGATCTGCCAGAGCTCATCAACGGATGCGATGGTCTGCGGCGGGCCGTAGACGGGAGCTGGTTCAGGTATAGGCAGCTCCTCGAGAATTTCCGGGGAATAGGAGACCAGCTCATTGCTTTCGGCATCCAGCAGGCACAGCCTGAAATCCTCGCGGGAATCCGAAGCACCCTCGACATCCAGCTGGCGGATGAAGGGCCGGGAGGGATCGATATTCAGCTTCTCCTCCAGGATGACATCACCGCCGCGCGTCAGGCGGATGATCCCGGGTTTGACGATAGCCGTGGAATAGACGCCGATGCTGATCCGGTCTTCATCGAATTCCAGATTGAGTGCGCCGTTGATGTTGGCCTTTTTGTAGGCGCCAATATCCCGCACGGGGTAAAAGAAGAAGCTGAAAGCCTTGACCTCCCCTGACTCCAACCAGTGGTTATCGGGTTGGTTATCGGCGAAGGCGCCGGCCTGCGGCTCCAGGTACGGCCCCTGACCTTCCGTGAGAATGGACTCCCATATGCGGCCGAACGGTGAAGTGCCCCAGGTCCAGAGCTTCTTGCCGATGATAATATGCTTGTCTCCTGTGAGGATGGTACCCGCCTGCTTGCCGTGGTCATAGCCGCCGAAGAAATCACCGCGTTCCACGGCGAAGAAGCTGGACGCATTGGGGATGTTCTTCCACCAGGAGATATCCACTCCTTCATGGATCGGCCAGCGGAAGAACTCGAACTTGCCGTGCTCGGTCATCAGCCGGGTGGGATAGATAGCCTGATAGTTCTCGTTGGCGTTCACCGCGGTGGTGGCCCACATATAATATGAGTGATGGAGCGGCGCGGGATTCATCAGCCGCACCTTAGCCTCGATGATACTTCGGCCTGGATAAACCGTGAGACCGATAACCCATCGCATCCGGTTGACCCACTCTGTCTCGCCGACCCATACGGTATGGCTGCCATCCTCGTTCTCCACCAGGTTGTAGCTGACGGGGCTAAAGCCGGTCGGGCGGTGCCCGTAGGGGAAATTCCACTCAATACCACCGGAGATCCAGGCACCGGTCATCCCGATGAGAGCGGGCTTGATGGTGGGCTGCCAATAAAAGAAGTTATAATCGTTGGTTTTATCCTTGGCACCATGCAAGCGCCCCCCGATCTCAGGCAGGACCAGTACCTGGATGAACTCATTTTCCAGCCAGCAGGCCGTGTAGGTCTTTTCCCCTTTCTCGTTGGTCAGGATCTCTTTATAGGGATAGGGATAGACCGGTCTGCGCGGGGAGCTCCACGCGAACGTGGGATTCGCCTCAACCGGACCGATTTCCCAGGTGGGTATGATCATGGACTCTTCCCGCATACGGACGGAATCTTTGGTCGCGCATCCGGTCAGGATAAACAACAAACCGAGGGCAATCAGTCGTGTGGACTTCAATTTGCTATCCTCCTCTTTGTGAGAAATGCTTCTCAATGAAACCTACATGTACGATATTTTACAGACCGGGATACCACGCTTTGGCATTCTCGCGATACAGCTTTTTCAGAACATCAGGGGGCAGATCCAGACCCATCACTGGTTGATCGATGCCCGGAATCGTCATGATACTGTCAGTGGTGAAGTACTTCCAGTCCAGGAGCCAAGTCTCATGGATCTTGCGGGCAGCCGCGACGGGATCATCCTCCTCGTCGATGCCGAAGTCCGTGGCATACAGCAGGCGGTCCTGGTAGTCGATGAAGAACTGGCGCACCTCATCCCGGTCCAGCAGCTGGAGATCATCAATGCGCTCGGCGAGGTCAACAGCCATGTTGGGAAACTTGTCCAACCTTTTAGCCAACTCCTGAACACTCCATTCGATACTGGCGAGATGACACCCCACATACCTCACGTCGGGATGCTTCTTCAACATCCGCTCCATGGCCGCGATCTGTTCTTCATAGCTCAGATATTCCGGATGCTGGTACATATGATATTCAGGGTGGGCTTCGTAATAATTCCGATTGCTGGTGCCCAACATCTCCTCCAGGGGTAGCC
>JBGVTM010000267.1 GCA_041862535.1 Candidatus Neomarinimicrobiota bacterium
CCTTCCGAATATAACACTTATCTTTATAAGGGCTTGCCCCCCGGGCCGGTGAATAATCCCGGCTTGGCATCCATACAGGCGGCAGTGGCCCCCGCCGATGTAGACTACCTGTATTTTGTGGCCAACGACCAGGGACGGCATATCTTTTCTACCACACTCGATGAACACAATGAAATCGTTCGTGTTCTTCGGCAACCAGACTAGGGTCACTATGCATTGGCAACCAGGCTACCACTTTTTCAAATTGGTAAGGTGAATCTCCGCGATCTGAATCCAGTTCAGGCTGAAGCCGTAGAGTATGTGGACTCCCCGGTGCTTATTTTTGCTGGGGCAGGCAGCGGCAAAACTCGGGTTCTCACCTATAAAATTGCCTACCTTATAGATGAGAAGGGAGTACCGCCCTCTCAGATTCTGGCAGTCACTTTCACCAACAAGGCTGCCCGGGAAATGCGTAGCCGCGTAGATGCTCTCCTTTATGGAAAAGGAAGAAGTCGAGGCAAACCTGCCGCTCATGAAGTGAGCACCCTCCCGGGTGGTACCACCGATGTGCATATAGGCACCTTCCATGCTATCTGTGCGCGCATTTTACGTCAGGAAATTCATCGCTTGGGCTACCAGCGCGATTTTGTCATCTATGATACCGAGGATCAACTGCGCTTGCTCAAATCGATTCTCGCGCAGAACGATTATGATCTCGATCTGTATCCACCTCAGGCTTTTCAGTCCCGTCTCAGCCGCGCGAAAAATTGCATGCTCGCTCCGGACCAGATGGCTGACCAAATCGCTGGCATTGAGGGAGAGATCCTGGTATCTGTGTACCGGGATTACCAGCAGAGCCTGAAAGGGAACAACGCCCTGGATTTCGACGATCTGCTCTTGTTACCACTCGTTTTATTCAATGAGCACCCCCGTGTGCTGGGGCGTTATCGAAAGCAGTTTCAATATATCCTTGTGGATGAATACCAGGACACCAATCGGGCCCAGTTTGAGTTTGTCCGCTTGTTGGCTGAGAAGCACCGGCAGATCTGTGTTGTCGGTGACGATGATCAGTCCATTTATACCTGGCGTGGGGCCGATATCACCAATATCCTCAACTTCGCCAAGGTATTCAGGGATGCTAAAGTCTTTAAGTTGGAACAGAACTATCGGTCGACATCGGTTATCCTGAAAGCCGCTGGAGTGGTTGTAGCGCACAACAAAAGCCGTGCCTCCAAAACGCTATGGACAGAGCGGGCTGGGGGAGAGTTGATTCACATCTTTCCCGCCCGCGATGAGCGCGAGGAAGCCGAACAGGTCTATCGGCGTATCCAGCACGAGATTCTGGTTGAGAAACGGCGTTTCAGAGACATAGTGATATTATACCGCACCAATGCCCAGAGCCGGGCGCTGGAGGATGCCCTCCGACGCCGGACCATGGCCTATGAGATCGTCGGGGGCACCAAGTTCTATGAGCGCAAAGAGGTGAAGGATATCCTGGCCTATTTAAAGTTGTTGGTCAATCCCTCCGATTCGGTAAGCCTGGAGCGGATCATCAATTTCCCCCCGCGAGCCATCGGGGAGACATCCATGAACCGTTTACAGGCCTATGCGCGCGGAAAGCACATGACGCTGTTCGAGGCTCTGGATTGTGGCTTGGAGGCCGGAGTCCAACCGAAACAGTCCCAGGCCATGAAAGATTTCAAGGCTCTCATTGAACGCTACCGGGCCCTGGTTTCCAGCCCAGCTAAAGAAGAGCATGGTGGTAAAGCGATCTCCGATGAGTACGTCGCTGCCCAGGATGCTGATAGGGCGGGAGATCTGGGCATTGAGGAACTGGTGGCAACCCTCTTAGAAGAAATCGGCATCGTACAATATTACCGTCGGCAGGAGACCATGGATGCCCGGGAACGCCTGGATAATATCGAGGAACTGGTACGCAGCCTTGCCCAGTTCCACGAAGAGCGCGAAGGTGCCACACTGCGGGATTTTCTGGAAGAGGTTTCCCTCCTAACTGACATTGACCGTTGGAACGACGAGACCAGTGGAGTGACCCTCATGACTCTCCACAGCGCCAAGGGATTGGAATTTCCCGTAGTCTTCCTTACGGGTTTGGAGGAGGGACTGTTCCCTCTCATGCGGCCTGATGCGGATGGCAGCGATGAAGAGGAGGAACGGCGCTTGTTTTACGTGGGCTTGACCAGAGCCCAGGATAAGGTCTATCTCTCTTATGCCAACCAGCGCCGCCGATGGGCGAGCGGCAAGGTGAATGGTATCATGAGCCGCTTCATCAGGGAACTACCTGAGGAGCTGGTGGTCTGGCCCAGCAAAGGGGAAGTGTCAGAAAGCGTGGATTATAGTGGCCCTCCAGCTGGAACAGCTAAAACGCATCATATAACCCGAACTCTGGAAACGACCGTTCAGTCCATTCTCGATGACTTTGTGGTGGGCGCCTGGGTGGAGCACAAAATATTCGGTAAAGGGCAGATAACCGCGCGTGAGGGAATAGGGGATAACCTCAAGCTCACCGTAAAGTTTAATGATGGGAAAGTAAAGAAGCTGGTGGCCCGCTACGCTGATCTCAATCGGCTGTAGATCCAGAGTGCCAGTGTAAAGCCTCTGGGGTAATGAATGGTATTCCTTGATATTCCCTGTAGCAATCATTGCGGAGATCATTACTCCAAATAGTATCATCTTCTCTGAATATAATTGATTAGCGTGTATCTGCTGTAACCATTCTGGTATCGTTATCCTCGATTGTAACGGATTCCAGAATCCAGGTTACATCTCTTAGGCGATCCCATATATCTAATAATACTTAATAAGTTATTTTTTCCCGGGGCCAGCTCAGTTTATCCAAAAAGTGGTGAAAGGCGCCAATTTTGTTAGTAATGCAAAACAGCGTGATTAATTATATAAAAAAGGTGGTTTTTAGCTACTGTTAATGGTAAATTTTAATTGAGAATGAGTCTCAATATAAATATTTGAGAGCTCAGTTATGGATCATATCAACCGCTTCCGAAAAGCCCTGAAACAGGAATCGTTACGGCTAACCTCCCAGCGCCTGGCTATCTTAGAAGATGTCCTGGACAATGACCAGCACCGGGAATGCGACGATATCTTTCTCTCCTTAAGGGAAAAGGAAATTCCCGTCTCCCGAGCCACCATCTACCGAACGCTAGACATTCTCGAGAAAGTGGGCTTTGTCCGCAAGATGGACGTCGGCGATGGGCGGTTCCGATATGAAAACAAACTGTCCCGACCACACCATGACCACATCATCTGCCTTCAATGTGGCAAGATAGTTGAATTCGTTGATCACCAGATTGAGCAGTGGCAGGAGCGCATATCAGCAGAGCATGGATTCGAGCTCCTCCTGCACAAGCACCAGCTATTCGGCCTCTGTCAGGAATGTCAGGAAAGAAAAGCCAAAGAGGGCAACCGTTCGCCTGATGCATAGACACGTTGCCAACCCAGCTGAAGATACAGGTAGTGCAACTATTGCTCTGATTGGGAACCCCAACGTGGGCAAATCGGTGGTGTTCGGGTATCTCACCGGCCACTATGTGATTGTCTCCAATTATCCTGGTACTACCGTTGAGATCGCCCGGGGCCGGCTGGCCTGGGAACATTATCGAGCGCTACGTGGCCAAAACCGCTATCAACGTTCCGCTCGTCAGCGTCCAAACCGCGGTCGGCGAGGAGCACATCATGGAAGAACGCTACGTCGCTCTCATGCTTTCCGGCGTCGTCACGCTGCTTGGGAGGTCATCGACACCCCCGGCATTAACAACTTCATTCCCACCAGCGAAGATGAGTTGGTTACCCGCAACATCCTCATGAACCAGACTCCGGCCCGAATTCTCCAAGTGGCCGATGCCAAGAACCTCCGTCGCGGGTTGTTGCTTTCCCTCCAGCTGGCCGAAATGGGACTGCCCTATACGCTGTGTCTTAATATGACCGATGAGGCTCAGGATCGTGGGATCACTATTGATGCCCTAGCCCTTTCGGAAGAACTGGGCGTGCCAGTGGTGGAGACCATCGCTACCCAGAAAGTGGGTCTGGATGAGGCTCGCCGCCGGGTCCTGGATACGAAGAGCCGGCCTAAGGAAGTACCTATCCCTTACCCAGAACCAATAAAGAAGGCGACGGAGGAGCTCATTCCTTTGTTGCCCGAGATGCCTATCTCGCGCAAGTCACTGGCCCTGATGTTGTTGAGTGGCGATGCTACCCTCACTGCCTGGATGGGCACAACCTTTGACGAAGCCCATGGCGAAGTCATCCGCAGCATCATAGAGCGTATCCGGCGGGCATTTGCCAGGAGTGTGAGTGTGGAGATCACCCAAGCGCGTATGCGGGCCGCCGCCCAGCTCCTGGAACGGGTAGTGCAACAACGTGAAACTCGTCTGATATCCCTAACTCAATGGCTGGGACGGGCCACCACCCATCCTGTAGGGGGATTTGCTTTTGTGGCTGCTGTATTGACTGGTATGTACTATTTCGTGGGAGTATTTGGGGCTGGCACCTTGGTCGATTGGCTGGAAGAGGGTTTGTTTGGGAGCTATATCATCCCAGGTCTGTCCTGGGTGGTGGAGACGATTTTCCCGTGGCAGCTGCTCCGGGATCTCCTGATCGGAGAGTTTGGTCTCCTTAGTATGGCTCTATCATATTCAATCGCGATTGTTCTACCCATCGTCGGCACCTTTTTCATCGCCTTTGGTCTGCTGGAAGACTCCGGTTATCTGCCCAGACTGTCAGTGATGATGAATCGCCTGTTCAAGGCTATGGGGCTGAATGGCAAGGCGGTTCTGCCGATGGTCTTGGGCTTGGGCTGCGACACCATGGCAACCATGACCACCCGTATCCTGGACAACCGGAAAGAGCGCCTTGTAGTTACCCTTCTCCTGGCCCTTGGGGTACCGTGTTCCGCTCAGCTGGGAGTGATTTTGGGTATGTTGCAGGGTATCTCCATTGGTGCTGCGGCCATTTGGCTGGGGGTGGTTGCGAGTGTCATATTTATCGTTGGCTACCTCGCGGCAAAAGCCATACCCGGCCAGTCCTCCGATTTCCTGTTAGAGATGCCACCACTCCGGAAGCCGGTAATAGGCAATATTGTCATAAAGACCATGGCCCGCCTGGAATGGTACCTTCGGGAAGCGGTGCCGCTGTTTTTTCTGGGTACCTTTCTGCTTTTCGTTATAGATCGTCTGCATCTTCTGGTTTCAATAGAGTCCGCCACCGCTCCTGTTGTCCAATCCTTTCTGGGCCTGCCCGTAGAAGCCACTGCGGCGTTCATTATGGGCTTTCTCCGGCGGGACTATGGCGCTGCGGGGCTGTTTCTTCTGGCCCGGAACGGGCAGCTGGACACTATCCAGATCCTGGTAAGCCTAGTAGTGATTACCCTCTTTATGCCCTGCATAGCTAATTTATTTATGATTATCAAGGAGCATGGTTTGCGGGTGGCCCTGGGGATGTCGGCATTCATTCTCCCTTTTGCTATTCTAGTTGGTGGCGCGGTGAACTGGTCGCTGAGATTGCTGAACGGGGTGGTTCCATGATTGTTTGTCCCCTGTGTGGCTATGAGTTTGATGCCAGGCTGGAGAACTGCCATACGAATTGTCAGTTTAATAAGTGGTGCACTATGATTATGTGCCCCGCCTGTGGATACGAGTTTCTAAACGAGTCCAAGATTGTCAATCTACTAAAAGCGTTACTGGCGCGCAGGAAAGAGAAGAAGCACCATGAAGTCCCATCTTATTGACGAGATCCTTGAGACGGTCTGGGTTGCCCACGAGGACGGGCGACCGGAGGCGGCAACCTTGGAGGTCAAATGCAGACATGATGTTGGGGAATTCGATCTACAAGCCTGTCTGCAGGAAATGGAGGTAGCAGGACTGCTCGTTCTTAAAGAGGGACGGGTAGATTTTACCGATGAAGGTAGAACCCGGGCTCGAAACATCATCAGGCGACACCGCCTGGCCCAACGGCTGCTTATGGATGTGCTGGATGTGTCCGAAATAGAAAGTGAGGAAATGGCCTGTCAGTTCGAGCATTTCCTCAGTGAGGAAGTAACCGACAAGGTGGCTGCTTTCCTTGGGTATCCTCGTGTAGATCCAAACGGTCGGCCTATTCCCTCAGGTGCGCCGGGGGAAGAAACCATAGAGCTGGTTAAGCCTCTGATCACGCGACTTACAAGGTTAAGTGTTGGAGAGAGGGCCCGGGTGGCCTTTTTAACACCCAGCTTCCACCAGCGTTTTGATCGTCTGGTAGCCTTTGGCATCAATCCGGGTGTGGTATTGGATCTCCATCAGCGTACACCTGCCTATGTGGTACGTGTGGGTGAAACCGAGCTGGCCCTGGATCCAGAAATTGCCGATGAAATCTACGTGCGGCCTCTCACCTAGGTAACTTGCTCTACAAGATAGTCCGATACGTGCGCAGGTTTGGAGCTACCGGGTCTTCCCGCTTTTCAAGGGCACTGGATAGCTTTACCAGAGTTTCTTCAGCGTCTTTGCGCTTGGTTATGTCGCCCAGACGCCAATTTGCCGCATTTGCAGGGTACGAAAGCAAGACAAAATGTGAAGTCTCTGTCAGCATCTTGAGTCGGCCTCATTCACCTTAAGTACCTTTTGTATATTGGTAATGAGATCCTCCTGGTCGATGGGCTTATCGACCACTGCAGCTGCCCCCAGCTCACGACATCGCTGGCGAATACCTTCCTGGAGATTGGAAGTAACGATAATTACTGGTATCCTAACACTCTGTTTGTTAAGAACTTCCAGCAGTTCGAGGCCACCCATATTAGGCATCAGGAGATCGGTGAGTATGCAATCCGGCTTGTGCAGCGTGATTTGCTCCAATCCTTTCTGCCCGTCGGATGCCTCGATGGTTTTATACCCTATCGCTCGGATAGCCTGACCGATGGTCTCACGTTGAAAAGATGAATCATCAATGATTAGAATCAGGGGCATTAGATGAGGCCTCTTTCGATAAAGCCAGAAAACCTATAAGCGATCATGAGCGAATCGAGTTGTGCTAATGTAAATATATGTAAATATAACTTGTATGGGTAGAACAACTGAGGTTGCGAAATTATTAGGGGAAAGGTTACGCGCATGGAACTTGATCTTTATGAGGCTGATAGGTGTATTGGATCGGATTTAAAGAACCGGGCGCTGATCTTTGCGCCGGCGCCGGCGTCGTGCCCGGATGATGCGGAAAACGATGGCGGCTACTATGATTCCCAGCACATACCAGATGGCCATTCCGATTGCCATGTTGTGAGAATCCATGCCTCAAGCATACAAAGACCGGGTCTCATTAGCAACCTTTCTCGTCTTTCCTATTCGATACCAGGAGAGCATAAATATTGATTCGCCGGTCAGAAGATCATAACATACTGCACAGGATTCAGTTCACCCTGATAAGTGGCAGTCTATAAATCATCACCTTCATATTGAGAAGCTCCATGAGAAACACAGCCGTTCTTTTTCTATCGCTCCTACCGGTCATGGTTTTCGGCCAGACCGAGCTGGGGCCATTCCAATTCCTTGACAATAGTCGCGCCACCCATGTGACAGGCAACCTGGGCCTGGGTTCCCCCGACTTGGCGGTCGGATTCGCTCTAGAAGCACCTGCGCCTAAGGTCCTGGAGTTCATGAATTTCATCCCCGGGTACGCTACCAAATACACCATCGCCTATAGTGGTGACCTGCTTCTCCATGGGTCTCTCATTACCCGGGCCAGGTATCAACCCAAGCGGAAGATAGTTGGTGTTTTCGGCATCGGTGCGGGCGCGAGCATTGGCAAGAAGTTCAAACCGTACCCGAATCTGGTTCTCGGGGTAGACTACCTCATCAACGACAAGTACATTACTACGGTAACCCTGGAAGGCGGGGGACTGCTCACTTTCGGTTTCGGCCTGCACAGGGGCTACGGGTGGTGAGCATTCTGGCTGCCTTTTTCCTCCTTTCTTTTTAGCTGCGGCCTTTATAGCCAGGCCAGCGGAACTTGACCTCAATGAGCTCTTGCCAGGCTGCCCCGTCTACAACACATTGCCCTTATCTATTCCCTACCTAAATTCTGATAGTCTGTTCATAAACTATTTGGGTGTTAATACTATGGCATAATAATGCTGGGGGGTAACTGAGCATGAAAACCATAATCGAACCCTTCCGAATCAAGTCCGTGGAGCCGATCCGCATGACTACCCGCGAGGAACGGGAGGCCATCCTAAAAAAGGCCCGCTACAATCTCTTCTCCTTGAGCGCTGAAGATGTGCTCATCGACCTGCTCACTGACAGCGGCACGGGTGCCATGAGTAGTGAGCAGTGGGCGGCGGTGATGCGGGGCGACGAGTCCTACGCCGGGAGCGCCAGCTGGCGGCGGTTTGAGGCGGCGGTGAAGTCCATCATGGGCTTTGAGTACGTGATCCCTACCCATCAAGGCCGGGCGGCCGAGCGCATCCTGTTCTCCATCCTGTGCAAAGCGGGCCACGTGGTGCCTAATAACACCCACTTTGATACTACGCGCGCCAACGTGGAGTATCAGGGGGCCGAGGCGGTGGACCTGGTGATCCCTGAAGGGAGGGTACCGGAAGCGATACACCCCTTTAAGGGCAATATGGACATCGGGCCACTCGAAGAGCTCATCGCCGGGGTAGGGCCGCAGCGTATTCCCCTGATCATGCTCACTATTACAAACAATTCCATGGGTGGGCAGCCGGTGTCCATGGCCAACATTAAGGCAGTGGCCGGGATAGCCCACCGTCACGGCATTCCGCTCTACTTTGATGCCTGCCGCTTCGCCGAAAATGCCTTCTTTATCAAGCTGCGGGAGCCAGGGTACGAGAAAAAGTCGGTGCGGGAGATCGTGTCGGAGATGTTCTCCTACGCCGACGGCTGCACCATGAGTGCCAAGAAAGATGGCCTAGCCAATATCGGCGGTTTTTTGTGCACCAATGACGAAAGCCTGGCCCAGCAGGAGAAGGATTTGCTGATTCTCACCGAAGGCTTTCCCACCTACGGCGGGCTGGCCGGGCGTGACCTGGATGCCATCGCTGTGGGGCTGGAAGAAGTGCTTCACGAGGATTACCTCACCTATCGCCTGGCCTCGACGCGTTACCTGGGTGAGCACATTGCTCGGGAGGGAGTGCCGATCGTGCAGCCGCCGGGCGGCCACGCCATCTACATCGATGCCAAGGCCATGCTGCCGCACATTGCGCCACTGCAGTTCCCGGGGCAGGCGCTGGCCTGCGAGCTCTACCTGGAGGCGGGCATCCGGTCGGTGGAGATCGGCTCGGTGATGTTTGCTCGTACTGAGGTGGAGGGTGGGGAGGAGGTCCCGGCGGATATGGAGCTGGTACGCCTGGCAGTTCCCCGACGGGTCTACACCCAGAGCCATGTAGACTTCGTGGTGGAGGCCATCCTGAACGTGTACCAGCGGCGGGAGGATATCCGGGGCTTTAAGCTGACTTACCAGGCGCCGTATCTGAGACACTTCACGGCCCAGTTCGAGCGGGTGTGATGACGAATCATGCCCAGCACGGAACAAGATAGGTTCATTGGTTTCTCACCCAAAACGCTGGCGTTTCTGAAGGGGCTTGAGGGAAATAATAACAAGATATGGTTCGAGGCGCACAAACAGGACTATCTGGCATATTTATTAGAGCCACTGCAGCGATTAGTCGCCGATCTGAGCGAGTTTATGCTGACCATTGATCCCCTCTTCGAAACGAGACCGGCCATTGATAAAACCATATCCAGAATCTATCGCGATACGAGATTTTCCAAGGATAAGTCCCCTTTCAGGGCAAGGATGTGGCTGACCTTTAAGAGGCCCCGTCGGGACTGGAAAGCGGCGCCGGCATATTTTTTTGAGATCTCGCCGGATTCGTACCGGTATGGTATGGGCTTTTATAGTGCTCCAAGAGCTGCTATGGAAAAAATTCGTGAGATGATGGACAATGATGCAGACGAGTTCCAGAAGGCTGTGTCGATATATAAACATCAGTCGGTCTTTACAATGGAGGGAGATAAATATAAGAGAAGGCTAGATCCAGCCAAACCGGAAGAAATCCAGGAGTGGTATCAGAGAAGAAATATTTACTTCGTCTGTAATCGGAATATTGACGAGGTTCTCTTCAGCAAGCGTCTGAATGATGATCTCATTTCCGGATTTAGAATACTGGCGCCCATCTACAATTTTCTCTGGAAAGTAGTGGCTGCATCTTGAGTGTATAGGCAGTCAAGAGATCCTTCACTTCGTCAGGATGACATCGAAAGCGGAGCTCGTTTCAAGAGAGACTTACTGATGATCCGTCTTATAATCCCGGACCAAAGGGCTCTTGTCAGTAAAACTACTCATCCAGAATGATCGCGTTAACAGCTCTTTCCCTGACTGTGATGCCGCAAAGTGTAGCTGCAGGGTATCGGAAAATGTTGCGTCAGGGAATTGCACTACCCGATAACATGCTCTAACTTTTCCCCCAATTCCTGATTTGATTTTGGGTATTCATAATTCTAAGCAGGGTTGCGATCAATGATATATCCGAAGCTATTCATTCCTGGTCCCACACCAGTTACTGAGGATACCATGGCGGCCATGAGCCAGCCACAGATAGGGCATCGCACCCCGGAATTCTCGGAGTTGTGGTCGGAAGTCACCTCAGGGCTGGAGAAGGTACTAGGGGCCAGTAAGGTGTTTCTCTTTTCCAATCCCGCTACCGGAATTTGGGAGGCGGCAGTGCGCAACACAGTGAAGAAATGCTGCCTGAACCTGGTGAATGGGGCCTTCAGCGCCAAATGGCACTCAGCGACCCAAGCCTGCGACTTGCCGTGTGACATCCTGGAGAAGCCCTGGGGCAAGGCCATCCACCCCGAAGAGGTTGATCAGGCCCTGGCTAGCGGCAAGTACGACGTTGTGACCCTGGTGCACAACGAGACCTCCACCGGAGTCATGAATTCCCTGGAAGAGATCGCAAACCTTATGACTGACAAGTATCCGGATGTCTTCTTCCATGTGGATGCGGTGAGTTCCATGATGGGAGTGGAGATCAGGGTAGACGAGTGGGGGCTCGATACCTGCTTTGCCTCGGTTCAGAAGGCATGGGGACTGCCGGCAGGATTCACAGTGTGTGCCCTCTCGGAACGCACCCTGGAGCGCTCGGCGGAGATGAAGGGCAAAGGGTACTATTTCGATTTTGTTGTATATGACAAGTATTATAAGAAACAGCAAACGGTTTATACACCCTCCATTCCCCACATGTATGGGCTACAGAAGATTCTGAGGGATGTTGAGCGGGAGGGCCTGCAACACCGGTACAGGCGCCATCAAAAGATGGCCGAGACGACCCGGGCCTGGGCTTTTCGCCATGGCCAGGAGCTGTATCCGGAGAAGGGCTATGAATCGGCAACCCTCACGGCGATACGCAACGTGCAGGGCTGGGACGTGAACCGCCTGTACGACAACCTTGAGGACCTGGGCTACCGGATGGACCGGGGTTACGGCAAGCTACGCGGAGAAGTCTTTCGCATCGCCCACATGGGGGCCGTGATGCCCGAGGACCTGGACGCTTTCCTGAAAACCTTCGATCATGTCCTGACGGACGAGGGCGAGGCCTAATGAAACGGGTATTGATTACCGACCCCATTTCGCCCCGGGGCAAAGAGCTCCTTGCCCACCGGGGGCTGGAGGTGGTTGATCTGGCTGGTCAGCCCATCGACGCGATACTGA
>JBGVTM010000268.1 GCA_041862535.1 Candidatus Neomarinimicrobiota bacterium
GATGGTGCGCAGGTGGCGTTCTTCCCGGGTAGACACGTAGGGCAGGCTGTAGAGCATGTCCTCAATCAGTATCTGCTTGATCCGATAAGCAACGGGAATGCTGATGTACACCCGGTCGTTGTTGTAGGGGTCCACCTCCAGGCTCAGGTCGCCGATGTCGGCCGCGTAGGGATTATCGGCCACCCGGCGCAGGACATCTTCAAACAGCTCGGTATGCCGGGCCCTTTCCTCCGGCAGGGTACCGAACCCCTCCAGCTGAAAATCCCGGTAATAATTCTCCCCCGTCTGGAGAGTGCCGCTGGGCTCCTGCTTGTAACCGGAGTAGACATCCATGGCCTCCTCCAGGTCTTCCAACGCCCGGACCAGGTCTTCCTGCAGCTGGGGCAGCTGTTTGCCGTATTCCTCCGGTGGGGCGTAGCCGGGCTTGGCCGCTTCAGGCGGCGGCAACGGCGGACGGGCAGGTTCCAGCGGCGCCTTCAGATCAATGCCACTGAAGAACTCAATCCCCATCACCATCTCACGAACCTTGTCCGCCAGCAGCTCATTCAACTTCGGGATATCACTGTAAAGGGCCTCGATAGACCCCCTACTCAGGCTGGTCCAGTACTGCATGTCCAGCAGCTGCACGTCCACTATCAGGAGGGCACCTTCCCGGCGGTAGGCACCCATCAGCAGGAGTGTGTTGCTGGCCAGGTGGCGCGGCACCTCCGCCCGCTCCGCCACCCGCGCCTCCAGGAAGGGGGTGATATCACCCGCATCCTTGGCCTCGATCCGCGGCTCCTCCTCCATGCGTAAAAGCACCATGTCCTTCAGCGCCTTGGTCAGCCACATCAGCCGCTCGTCCCCCTGGAGGTTGTCAAAATCCAGGACGAAAAGCGTGACCGTATCCCGCCCCGGCGGCCTGATCTGCCCCAACAGACCACCGCACAACAATACCAGCAACCAGAACAGGGAAAATACCCGGCCTCTGGAAATCACGTTATACCAGATCCATAACATAATTAAAACTTAAACGGTCTTAGCACCGTCCTTTTTACGAGACTCAAAGACCTGTACGAACAATATGCGGCTCCAATGTTTTAATTTAAACCAGTAAAGCCCCCTCCGCCATGTTCCTGATGGGTCTATTCCGACTCCTTACCCTGGGACTTATCGGTTTCGCCCCCGCTCGACTCCGACATCGCAACCGGCTCCGAAAGCTTGACTGAAATCCCGCCCCCCAGGGCCGCCAGAAAGTTATATATCACTGCTGCCACGACGGCGATGAGTGTGAGTGCCACCGTGCTGAAGAATCCCAACAACAGGCTGAGCAGGAATCCCGCGAACACACCGGTACCCCGGTCGATAATCGGGACATCGGTGAACTCGCTGGCCAGGTTGATGACAAGGCTGCCTACCAGCAGATAGCTTACAAAAATGACGATGAAGGCGACAATCCACCCCAGCGGAAAGACCGTCCGCGCCACCGACCATAGATCGATCCGTTTCACCAGGACCTGGCTCACAATTGGGAATATACAACCGATCCATGATCCGACCGAAGCACTCTATGCCTGAGTTTACCCGCTGTAGGACAAGTTTTGTTTGGACGGCTTGCGCATCTCTGACTATTATCCGCCCATCTTATGCCCTTGCCAGATCCCAACTTGCCTCTGATACAAATAGGCTATTGATCAACATTTCAGATAGGAGAGTTATTGGAATCACTCACCCAGCTGGGTCAGCTACTCACTGATTGGACGGCAACGGCCAGTAGGTGGATTTCGTTCCCGCTCATCTTTATCCTCCTGGGCACGGGATTCTTCGTCTCCTTCAGTCTGAGGTGGATACAGGTACGGAAGCTCAGGCACAGCTTCGATGTCATCGGGGGCCGATACGACAATCCCGAAGATGAGGGCGACGTCACCCATTTCCAGGCCCTGTCCGCCGCCCTATCCGCCACGATCGGCATCGGCAATATCGCTGGTGTCGCCCTGGCTCTACGCCTGGGAGGCCCCGGCGCCCTCTTCTGGATGTGGGTCACCGCCGTCCTCGGTATGGCCCTGAAATATGCCGAGTGCTCCCTGTCCCACAATTTCCGTACCATTCACGAAGACGGTTCCGCTTCCGGTGGCCCCATGTACTATATCGAAAGGGGCCTGGGACCATCCTGGAAACCACTCGCCATTGCCTTCGCCATCCTGGCGACCACCTGCTCCTTCTGTACCGGAAATATGAACCAGGCCAATACCGTTGCCCAAACCATCGCCACCTACGGGATACCGACCTGGGTCACCGGCCTGCTGGTTGCCTTCCTCGTAGGATTGGTGATCATCGGCGGTATCCGACGCATCGCCGCCGTCGCCAGTCGCCTGGTTCCTACTATGGCGATCCTTTATGTTGGCGGGGCACTGATCGTTATCCTCATGCGGCCTCACGACACCGCCGCTGCCATCACTTCGATTTTCGAGGAAGCCTTCTCCCTTAAGGCCGGCTGGGGCGGTCTATTTACCGTCGTCATGTGGGGCATCCGTCGCGGCCTCTATTCCAACGAAGCCGGCCAGGGCTCGGCACCTATCGCCCACGCCGCAGCTAAAACCAAAGAGTCGGTCCGGGAAGGGGCCGTGGCCCTGATGGGACCCTTCGTCGATACCCTGATCATCTGCTCAATGACCGGCCTCACCATCCTCTCCACCGGCGTCCTCGACTCCACCGCTCTCACCGGAGCTGAACTTACACGAGAAGCCTTCCGCACCGGCTTCAGCATGGCACCACAGGTCGGCAGCATCATTGTCAATTGCTCCGTCTTCCTCTTCGCCTACTCGACCATGGTCGCCTGGAGCTACTACGGGGATCGCTCCGTAGAATATCTGATCGGCCCCCAGGCAATCAAACCATATCGCTGGGTCTATGTCTTCTTCAACTTTATGGGTGCTATCCTACCCCTGGCCTTCGTATGGAATTTCGGCGATATCGCCCTCAGCCTGATGACAATCCCGAATCTCATTGGGGTCATCTTCTTGACAGGCATACTGAAAGTAATGACCAAAGAATACTTCTCCCGCAAACACCTGACCTATAAGGAATATCTCGCCCAGCAGAGCCTACGCCGATTAGAGTAAGCCTCATAATGATACCAGGTTCACATACCGTTCAAAGTTCCATGTGCGCAGTTATTACTCCAACGTTCCCTGAATTCCTATTATGACGACTCCCGCGCCTGACATGGACCGAGTCCTGGAGGTGGCCCTGAGTGCCGCCCGGCGGGCCGGAACCATCATTATGGATAAGTTCCGCCGCCTGGATCGGGTGGAGAAAAAGGGCAAGGTGGACCTGGTCACCGAAGCCGACCTGGCCAGCGAGCAGGAGATCGTCGCCTCCATTCAAAGGGCCTTCCCGGAGCATGGCATCATCGCCGAGGAGAGGGATTATAACCAGGGATCGTCCGACACCCCCTGCTGGATTATCGATCCCCTGGACGGTACTACCAACTACGTCCACGGGCTGCCCATCTTCGCCGTATCCATCGGCTACCAGGTAGGCGGCGAAACTGTGGTGGGCGTCGTGCTCAACCCGGCCCTGGGTGAGGAGTTCCTGGCCACCAAAGGCCGGGGAGCCAGCCTTAACGACCACCCCATCCAGGTCAGCCAGGTGGACCTGCTCCAGAACAGCCTCCTGGTCACCGGCTTTCCCTATACCCACGATGATGTTTTCTATCGCAGCTTCGACCTGTTCCGGGAGTTGTATGACCGCTGCCAGGGAGTCCGTCGGATGGGGGCCGCGGCCCTGGATTTCTGCTACGTGGCCGCCGGGCGGTTCGACGCCTTCTACGAGGCCCACCTCAATCCCTGGGACATCTGCGCCGGTGATCTGATCTGCCGGGAAGCCGGCGGCCGCACCTCCGACTGGCTCGGCGATCCCATGCCCTTCTCCGGCTGCCGCATCCTGGCCAGCAACGGCCGCATCCACGCCGAAGTGTTGGCCGTCATGGCCCGGCCCGCGCTCGCCGACCTGAGATGAATATCGATCGCCTACCGTCAGCCCCTAATACCAGGCTCACAAACCGCCGCATCCTGGCATCAACCAACACGGTGAGGAAATCATGACACCGAAAGCCAGACCCTTCGAAGTCGAGCTGCCCTTCGAGGTCAAGACCTACGACATCGATTTCGCCGGCATTGTCAGCAACATCGTCTACATCCGCTGGCTGGAAGACCTGCGCCTGAAAATCCTGGCGGACTACTACCCGTTTGAAAAGATGCTGGCGCAGGGCTTTGCCCCCGTGCTCGTGCGCACCGAGATCGACTACCAGCAGCCCGTTAAGCTGCTCGATAACGTCGTGGGCCGCATGTGGGCCAGCGACATGGGCGCGAAAAAGATGGAGCTGACGGCGGAGTTTCTCGTGGACGAGCAGGTGGTGGCCAGCGCCCGGCAGGTGGGGGTAATGATCAGTCTATCTGACTGGCGGCCAATACCCCTGCCGGAGGAGCTGGTGAGGATTTACCAGGAACAGTACAGGTAAAGCTGAGCGAGGCCACCATCGCCGTAGATCTATCGGTAGAATCCCCCACCTTCCCCGCCCTTTACCGCACCTTCCCCGCCACCGATCGCCGAACGCCTGCCAAATGGCCTTTTCCAAAGGGATCCCGCTGGAACCGGCGCTTTGATTGGCGTTCGATAGCAGAGCACCACCTTCCGGTTGTACGATCCCATCTTCTCGCATTACTTTCACCATAAATCAAAGGTAGTATGATGGCAACACAGTTCATTTTAAGCAGCTATGTCGAACAGGCCATGGCTCAAGCCGCCTACGACAAGCTTGATGACGGCACCTTCCACGGGCGCATTCCTCCATGCAAAGGAGTGGTGGCTTTTGGCAGCACTTTACGTGAGTGTGAACAGGAGCTGCGCTCCACCCTGGAAGATTGGATTCTAGTGGGCCTCAAATTGGGTCATCCTTTGCCCGTCATTGGCGGCATCGATCTTAACAAGCAACCCGTCCATGAGCCGGCTAATACCCTGTAAGCGTCGTGATTTTATACGGCGACTTAGACAGATAGGTTTTGAGGGACCCTACTCTGGGACCCGGCATCAGTTTATGATCTATAAGCAGTATCGTCTGGCGATTCCGTCAAACCCTGAATATTCTGTTCCACAGCTACGGATGATTTTGCAGGAAGTTGAAGCCATCGTCGGCCGAAAGATTACAACAGAAGAATGGAGCCAACTCAAATGAAACAATACCAATGAGATAACCTGTCGCAACTGCTTCCCCCGCACCCTTTCTCCCCATCTCCTTTTCCCCCCACCTCCCGCGCCCGCTCCCGCACCTCCTCCGCCATCGCCAGCGGCACCTTCGCCTGCTGGGCTATTTCCTCAGCCTCGGCATTAGCGATCTCTTCCAGCGAGCCGAACACCTGCCAGATAGCCTTCAGCCGCTGGGGCCCGACGCCGGGGATGTCGTTCCGGCAGTAGGTACATTACCAAGACCTGATTAAATTTTGATATGGCCGAGCCCCAGCTAACTATTCGTTTCCATCCCCATGCGCAGGAGCGCATGAAAGAACGAGGAGCAACCGAAGAAGATGTCAAAGCAACAATTGATGGTGGAGAACAATTTCCAGTCAAATTTGGACGTACATGCTTCAGACGCAACTTCACTTATAATAGTGTGTGGCAGGATAGACATTTCGCAACCAAACAAGTGGAAGTGTATGCTATCGCGGAGAACGAGGTTTGGGTAGTTATTACCGTGATTACACGTTACTTTTAGATAACTTTTCTGGAGATAGTCAATGAGATTTACGTATGATCCGCGCTACAACATCGCCTACATACGGTTTCGAGAGAAAAAGGGGCAGGTAGAAACGATCCAAGTCAGCAACGAACTAAACGTGGACCTGGCTCCTGATGGTGCCGTTTATGGTATTGAGCTACTGAACGCCAATGAGCAGTTACGACGGGAAGACATGGGGAGAGTGCTGATTATAAATGAAGCCACCGGAGACCAGGCTGAACTGCCCTTAGCCATCGACTAGTTCTTACCCCCCTACCTCCCGCGCCCTTTCCCGCACGTCCTCCGCCACCGCTAGCGGTACCTTCGCCTGCTGGGCTATTTCCTTAGCCTCGGCGTTAGCGATCTCTTCCAGCGAGCCGAACGCCTGCCAGATGGCCTTCAAACGTTTGGGCCCAATACCGGGGATATCGTCCAGGACGGACGTTGTCATAGCCTTGCCCCGCTGCTGGCGGTGGAAGGTGATGGCGAAGCGGTGGGCCTCGTCCCGCACCCGCCGCAGCAGCGCCAGACCGGGCGAGTGCTTGGGGATGTTGAACGGCTCCGAGTGGCCGGGGCGGTACACCTCCTCCAGCCGCTTGACCAGACCGATCACCGGCACGTAGGACAGGCCCAGGTCGTCCAGGGCGGCCTTGGCCATGGACAGCTGCCCCTTGCCACCGTCAATGAGAATCAGATCGGGGATTGGGCCTCCCTCCTCTAGCACCCGGCGGTAGCGGCGGAGCACCACCTCGTGGATGGATGCGAAATCGTCGGGGCCGGCCACCGTCTTGATGTGGTACTTGCGGTAATCGCTCTTCCTGGGCTTGCCATCCACGAAGCACACCATGGCCGACACGGGATGGGCCCCCTGGATATTGGAGTTGTCGAAGCCCTCGATGCGCCGGGGCGGCACCTCCAGACCCAGGTCCTCCTGCAGGCTCTCTACCGAAGCCGGCAGCAGCTCCTGCCGCCGGGCCTTCTGCAGCTTGATCTCGTTGAGCATGAGGGTGGCGTTGCGCATGGCAATGCGCACAAGCCGGACCTTCTCCCCCCGCTGGGGATGGATAAGCCGCACCTTCCGCCCGGCCCGCTCCGATAGCCAGACCTCAAGGGCCGACTGCTCTTCGGTGGACTCCTGCACCAGAATCTCCGGGGGAATGAAAGGCGTCTGGCTGTAGTAGAGCTTCAGAAAACCGTAGAAATTCTCTTCCCGGTCCTGCGGATCAGCCACAACCAGATCGAATTTCTCCTTGCCCAGCAGCTTCCCCTTCCGTACCCTGAGCACGACCCCCACACCATAACTGGAGGCCACGTCCACCGCCAGGATATCGCGATCACCGAAGTCCTGCGACAGGATGGCCTGGCGGTCGGTGTAGTGCTGCACGGCCTGGAGCTGGTCCCGTATATGGGCCGCGTCCTCGTAGCGCAGCCCCTCCGAAGCGGCCTCCATGTTGTCCTTGAGGTGGGCCACAATCTCATCGGAACGGCCCTGGAGGAACTGCTCCACCTGATTGACCATCGCCTGGTAACGCCCCTGACTCACCAACCCCTCACACGGCCCCTCGCACCGCTTGATGTGGTAGTCCAGGCAGACCTTGTGCCGCCGCTGACTGATGCTTTCGTCAGTGATCTGGTAGGTGCAGGTGCGGATGGTGAAAATCTTGTGCAGGACCTGCAAAGTCTCCCGCAGCCGTTTCACATCGGTATAGGGTCCCAGGTAGCGGCCGCCGTCCAGCTCCACCTTGCGGGTAAGAATCACCTGCGGGTAGGGCTCCCTGGTGATCCGGATGTAGGGATGGGATTTGTCATCCTTGAGGCTGAGGTTGTACCGGGGCTGGTGATGGCGCACCATTTCCTGCTCGGTGATGAGCGCCTCCGTCTCGCTGGCCAGCACGATCCAGTCCAGGTCAGCTATCTTGGGCACCATCCGCCGGGTCTTGACGTCCTTAACGCCTGGTGCCCGTCCGGATGGATCCCTCTGGGAGAAGTAGGAACGCACCCGGCTGCGCAGCACCTTCGCCTTGCCAATATAGATAATATCGCCCTGGGCGTCCTTGAACAGGTAGACGCCCGGCGACCGCGGCAGGCGCTTGAGCTTGTCCTGGAGGCTTACGGTCTCTGACATAGTTCTACCAGGATACCGGCGGTGGAACGGGGATGAATGAAGGCCACCTGGCAGCCCTCGGCCCCTGCGCGCGGCTCCCGGTCAATCAACTCCACGCCCTGCCCACTGAGATGTTCCAACCAGGCCCGCAGATCATCTACCAGAAAGGCGATGTGATGGAAGCCGGGGCCACGCTGCTGAATAAATTTGCTGATGGGAGAATCCTCCGCGGTGCTCCTGAGCAGCTCCACCTTGCCGGCACCGGTATCGAAGATGTCAGTGATGACCTGCTGGTTGGCCACCTCTTCGGTCTTCCGCTCCCGGATTCCCAGCAGTTCATGGAAGACCCGCGCCAGCTCGTCAAGGTCCTCCACGACAATGGCTATGTGTTCAATACTAAGGATTTTAATAGCTCTACCCCTATTTTATGTAGATGATCCTCTTCGATGCGACGAACTTGCCGGCGCGAAGTTGATAAAAGTAGACGCCGCTGGGCAGCCGGTTGGGAGTCCAGAACACGCGGTAATCCCCAGGCGGTTGGTACCAGTCAATCAAGGTAGTAATCTCCTGGCCAAGGAGGTTGAAAACTTTCAGCGATACATCCGACGGTTCATCCAAGCGATAGACAACGGCCGTCCAGGCGGCAAAAGGATTTGGGTATGAGTAGGCGAGTCCGGATATTCGTGGCCGGTTTTCTTCCCCGGTAGCAAGGTACTTCAAGGTAGTAATTTTTAATGAGCCCGCCTCCCTGCCACTCCCCCCTACAAGGTACGTATTACCCCCTGCATCCACAACCAGCCTCTGGAGATAATCAGGTGTACGCATCGGGTTATCAT
>JBGVTM010000269.1 GCA_041862535.1 Candidatus Neomarinimicrobiota bacterium
CTACTAATGAAAGCGCACCACGACTATCGGACTTCGACCTGGATATTCCCGACCAGCTCATTGCCCAGTTCCCCACACCACAGCGCGATCGCTGCCGCCTGATGGTCCTTGACCGGGCCAGCAAAACTATCGGTAGCCACCGGTTCCACCAGCTCCCGGAATTCCTCGATGAGGGGGATGTGCTTATCCTGAATGACACCCGGGTATTCCCCGCTCGCCTCCAGGCTGCCAAAGACGGGACCGGGGCGCAGGTGGAGGTTTTCCTGCTCAAGGAGCTGGAGAACGACCTCTGGGAAGTGCTGGTCAAGCCTGGTCGCAGAGTGCACCTTGGCAACCGCCTGACATTCAGCGGCGGCGTTCACTGCGAGGTCACCGATCACACCGCAACCGGGGGCCGGGTGGTGCGCTTCCATTACCCCGGTACTTCCTTTCATAATTTCCTGGAGAAATATGGCAGATCACCGCTGCCACCTTATATCCGTCGGGAGCCGGAACCCGGAGATCGAAGCGCTTATCAGACCGTTTACGCCCGCAACCGGGGGGCAGTGGCCGCGCCCACCGCGGGACTGCACTTCACCAGGGCACTCCTGGACGAGCTGTCCCGGAAAAAAGTGAGGATCGCCTATCTCACCCTGCACATTGGGCTGGGTACCTTCCGTCCGGTGAAAGTCGAAGATGTAACCCAGCATCATCTGGAAGCCGAATTCTATCGCGTCAGTAAGCGCACCGCCAGGATTGTTAACCAGGCAAAGGCCGGGGGAAAACGGGTGGTCGCCGTCGGAACCACCACCGCCCGGACCCTGGAAACCGTGGCCGTCTCCAGCCACCAGATTACCGACGGCGAGGGCTGGACTGACAAATTCATCTATCCCCCGTACACCTTCAAAATCGTCAGCGCGCTGATCACCAATTTCCACCAGCCCCGGTCAACCCTGATCATGTTGGCCTCCGCTTTTGCAGGCCAGGCGTTCCTCTTCGAAGCCTATCGGCAGGCAATCAGCGCGGGATATAAATTCTATAGCTATGGCGATGCTATGCTCATCCTATAATCCGGCTGGAATAGGCCCTGAAGCTGTGCACCAATCCATATCTACTTGAAATCGGCAATGTGGAGTGACAGACGTTAATCAAATAAAGGCAGCGGCGATTATCCCCGCCGCGGGACAGAGCACTCGCTGCGCCGGTGAGGCCAAAAAGCAATTCCGGCAGCTGGGGGGCAAACCCCTGCTGGTCCACACCCTGGAGCGCGTGTGGCGCGCCAGGGTGATTCGTACCGTTGTTGTAGTGGTACCGGAATCTGATCTAGGATATGCCCGCACATTATTGCAGCCCCTGGTCCCTGAAGGCATTGAATTGCAGGTCGTGGCGGGGGGTGAAACCCGGCAGGCTTCGGTTGCCGCCGGAATGGCCGCCCTGCCGGAGGATGTCCAGGTCGTTGTTGTGCACGACGCCGTCCGGCCCTTATTTGATCCCGAATGGATCGGTGCTACCGTTGACCTGTGCCGGGATTTTGACGGGGCCATTGTGGCCGTCCCGGCCACTGATACCCTGAAGGAGGTAGAGGCAGTGGCAACGACTAAAACTTCCTGTAGCGGCAGCATTAAAGGCACTCTCCCCCGGGAGTCCATCTGGCGCGCCCAAACACCCCAGACCTTCAGGGCGGATATCCTGCGCCGCGCCCTGCAACACGCCGCCGAGACACACCTGACCGGAACCGATGAGGCGTCCCTGGTGGAAGCCATCGGCGGGCGCATTGCCGTAGTGGAAGGATCACCCCGGAATATCAAGGTGACTACGCCCGACGACTGGCGCTACCTGGAGTGGAGGCTGTCACATGATTAGGACCGGCTTAGGAGTGGATGCTCACGGCTTCACAGCAGGCGATGGGTTTATGCTGGGCGGAGTCCATATACCCCACGACAAGTCTATCGCCGGGCACAGCGACGGGGACGTGGTACTCCACGCTATCGTGGATGCCCTGCTGGGAGCGGTAGCCAGGGGTGACATCGGCACCCATTTCCCTTCATCCGACCCTCAGTGGCGAGGAGCGAGCAGCCGGATCTTTCTGCAGCGGGCCCGAGAGATAGTGGCCGAAGCGAACGGCGAGATCTGCCACGTGGACTGCACGGTGATCCTCCAGGAGCCGGCCATCGGGCCCTATATTCCTGACATGCGCCGCCTTATCGCCGACGACCTGGCCGTCGAGCTCGATCAGGTCAGCATCAAAGCCACCACCACCGACCACCTGGGCTTCATCGGCCGGGGGGAAGGAATCGCCGCCATCGCCGTGGCAACGGTTAAAGTATCAGGTGAATAAAACTGAGAAGGAAGGCGGGGAAATGATTTTATTAGTATTATCCGCAGAGCGCGCAGAGATCATAGAGATTTGCATAGATTATACCTAAAGAGTAACGTTGTGGCTGTGCGAGTGAAATACTATACTGTGGATGCTAGTACAGAGAACTCACCCCTAAATCCCTTCTCTTGAAAGAGAGGGGACTTTCCCGAAGGGATCCCTACGGGACACGAAGTGAATGGGGTGAGTTTGAAATTGACCACCGACCACCTGGGCTTCATCGGCCGGGAGGAAGGAATCTCCGCCATCGCCGTGGCAACCATCAACACAGCGGGAGAATGATTCAGGAGGAAGACCTGTTCATAAATGTCAGCATTTCGGCTTGGCAAGCAATCTAAGGAAGTTCAAGCGGGATGAGCGTCCGCGTCCGCTTCGCCCCCAGCCCGACCGGCTACCTGCACGTAGGCGGCCTGCGCACCGCCCTGTATAACTGGCTCTTTGCCCGCCAGCAGGGCGGCACCTTCATCCTGCGCATCGAGGATACCGACCGATCCCGCCGCAAGGAAGGAGCCGTTGAGCACCTCCTGGAGGCCCTGGATTGGGCCGGTCTGGACATCGATGAGGGCCCCGGTATCGGTGGCCAGCTGGGACCCTACGTCCAATCGGAGCGCCTGGATATTTACCAGCAGCTCGCCCGGCAGCTCCTGGACAACGACTATGCCTATCGCTGTTTCTGCACACCCCAGCGCCTGGAGGAGCTGCGGGAGAAGCACCGCAAAATGGGCATCGTATCCCGTTACGACCGCCGCTGCCGCCACCTGCCCAAAGACCAGGCCGAGACCCGGGCCGAAAAAGAAACCCATGTCGTGCGTCTGGCGGTACCCGAATCAGGGCGCATCGTAATGGAGGACATCGTCCGCAAGAAGGTGGCCTTTGACCTGACGACGGTGGACGACCAGGTGCTGATTAAAGGCGACGGCTTCCCCACCTATCATATGGCCAACGTGGTGGATGACCATCTCATGCAGATCACGCACGTAATTCGCGGAGAGGAGTGGCTGCCCAGCATGCCCAAGCACCTGCTGCTGTACCAGGCCTTAGGGTGGGAAGCGCCCCAGTTCGCCCACCTGCCCCTGCTGCTCAATAAAGATCGCTCCAAGCTCTCCAAACGGCAGGGCCACGTGGCAGTGGATGCATACCAGCGGGAAGGTTACCTTCCCCAGGCCCTGGTAAACTTCGTGGCGCTGATGGGCTGGCACGCTCAGAGCGATCAGGAAGTGTTCACTGTCGAAGAACTTATCCAGGCTTTCAGTCTGGAGCGGGTTCAGAAGGGAGGCGCCATCTTTGATACCGACAAGCTGCTGTGGATCAATGGCCAGCATATCCGGCGGCTGAGCCTACCAGAGTTTCAAGAGGCTATCAAGCCCCACCTCGAACCGGATTGGAACGTCACCGAGGCCATGGCCGCTTCTGTCCATACCAAGGTCAACCTGCTGTCCGAGGTACGGGAGCAGCTGGCCTTCTTCTTCGAGGACCCGGTGGTCTACGACGAGGCGGCCCGGGAGGCCATCACTGGCGCCGAAGCAATGGGTATCCTGACCATGCTGCTCACCAAACTGGAGGCGACGACCGAGTTCTCGGGCGAGTGGTTCATGTCGGCGGTCAAGGAGATCGGCGAAGACTTCGGCCTGACGGGTCGTGAGCTGTGGCACCCTATCCGCGCCGCCATCGCTGGACGGGTGGTGGGGCCGGACATGGTAACCATCGTGGAGACCTTCGGCCTGGAGAAGTGCCGCGAGCGCATCCAGGCCGCCCTGACAACCGACTAGCCCCCGTACGTGTCACTTACCCTCCAGGCCCACGCCAAGATAAATATCGGACTGCGCATCACAGGCCGCCGCGACGATGGCTACCACCTCATCCACACCCTTTTCCAAGAAATCGACTTCGGCGATGAAGTGACCATTTCCACCCACTCTTCCGGCGAGACCAGCGTGGAGGTGTCCGGTCCGGCTGCGGAAGGCGTGCCCTCCGACGATCGCAATCTCTGCTCTCAGGCCGCCCGACTACTGAAGGCGAGGCTGGGAATAGACCAGGGTGTCAGTATCAGGATACAGAAGCACATACCGATGGGGGCCGGGCTGGGGGGCGGCTCTAGTGACGCCGCCGCGGTGCTTAAAGGTCTTAACGAGCTGTGGCAGGTCGGCCTGACCTCGGACCAGCTTGAGGAAATGGCTGCCCGGCTGGGGGCCGACGTACCCTTTTTCATCCGCGGTGGCCTGCAACTGGGTGAGGGCATTGGCGAAGTACTCACGCCCCTGGAGCGGGTACTACCCTACGCTATCCTGCTGGTGATCCCACCCTTCGCAGTCGATACAACCTGGGCTTATGGGCAGTTTGCCTCACAGCCGTCGTTCCCAACTCCACCGGCCTTCGACCAGCTTATCACCCGTGATCCTATCCCCTGGGAAGCCTTCACTAACGATTTCGAGGAGGTGGTTTTCCCCCGCTACGGCCGGCTGGCGGAGATCAAGGCGGCGTTACTTGACCAGGGGGCAGTTTATGCCGGCCTGTCGGGGAGCGGAAGCGCGGTTTACGGATTCTTCGAGCAACAGCCAGACACCGATAGCTTCGCCGAGCGCTTCCCGGACTGCCAGGTGCTGGCAGTTAAATCTGTTCTCCACGGCTGCCAGGTCCACCCAGAAGATAAACAAAAGGGAATCATTCTGCAGCCAACCGCCACGCCATAATCCCAGCACCCTGCCACTGATCACCCCGTCGAGGTCCCAGTCCTGGATGGCCACCTCGCCCTCCACGAGCGTATCGATATGGACCCCGGCAAATTGGTCGGACGTATGGTAGATGCAGGAATGGAATCGGGGCAGACTGGACCCTTGATCCAAAAGAACCAGGCGGTAAAGTTCGGCACACTCATCGCCACACAAGCCCCACCGTTCGATAGTCACGGTATCACCGGCAACCCGGCCGGTCCACACCCTGACAGGACCGCCCTCCCATTCGATTTTCCAGGAAGCCTCCGCAGTGATTTTCTCTTGCCCACGGTAGGGTACCACCCGGATTGGCTCTTCCTCACCTTCAGGCTCCAGGCCACATCCAAACAGTCCTAGACCGATTATTGCTGCCAGCACGAGCCTCATGCGGAAAAACACCACAACTATCCCTCTGTGCCCCGTGCTACCACCGGAACTGCAGCCCGAGCCCATACTGCACACCGGCTCGACGACCTTGCCCATGAACAATAACATCATTCGGTGCTCACTCCAAGGATGTAACCTCGCTCGCATAATAGGCATCCACTTCTCCCCAATCGATGCTCGTCGTCTCAGGGTAGCCGATTTCAGGATGATAAACTACGTAGGTGAGGGTACCATCCTCTTCCGCGAGCCTGATGATTTCGAATAGCTCCTCTATAGATTGGAAAGATCGAAGATTAATCCCTCGCGAATCCAATTCCTGCTCACTCAATAGCTCACCATCCCCCCGGGGATTCTCGAACGCATAAACCGTGTCACCTTTGACTTTAACAGTCGCCTGGAGTAAACGTGGCGCGCAGTAACAAAGGTGCCCATAGTCAAATTGGTAATGCTTGAGCTCTTGCGATTGCCAGAGACTCCAGGCCTGTTCATAGGTTTCCGGTGACAGGCCGTTAGAATCGTTGCAGCCAGGCAATAAGGTCAATAATAGGATTAACGGTAACAGCTGCGGATAACAATTCTGGCTTAGCTTATATCGTCGGGGCATAGCTGGCTACTCCTCCCACTCCGGCTCCACGATCTTGCCCATGAACAGCAGCGCCCCGCTTGTCCGCTCCCGAATCACGAAAATAAAGGGACGGTCTACCCGCATCGAAGTCAGGCCCGAACCTGCAGATTCCCATACCATTTCGACCGAAGTGACGGCTGCTGCCTCGCTCCCTTCCTCATCAACGCGAACGAAGGTTTTGTGCTTGACCTTGCTGATCCAGATCAACCCCGCCGGCTCTATCATGCGGCTGAAATCAGCCCCGGAAAAAGCAATACCCATCCCGAGAGCCGTGAGTACTTTTTTTAGTTCCCTCTCATATTCTAATGTGAACTTGGGGAACTGCAGGTGGATAGCTGCCGTGTCCAGACTACCAATCCACAGCCCCCAGTTTTCCGGCGTAAAATCGGCAATCAGGCTATCAACGTGTACCTCGGATCTGGGCAGCAGGACTGTCATAGTGAACAGACCATCGCCGTAGGGCAGGTTCACCATCTGGAACTCATCGTTGGAGTAGTAGAGCAGGTCCGCCTCCTGGGTCATCATCTTGCAGGCGGCCCGGGACCCATCGGGCAGGGTAAACTGATCGTCGATCGTCTCTTCAGGATCGAACTCGTACGTCCAGGTGCCCTTGAAGTAGATGGCATTGATGAGAAACATGACGATGGCCGGATCGATGGGCTTGTCGACAATCTCTTCGATCTTGCCTTGGGTGTTTTCCTTCACCCAGGCATTGATCGTATCCGCCGCTGCCGGATTATTAAAATTCAGCCCTTTGACAATCGCAGAGAAATACTCCCGGCAGCGCTGATAGAAGTCCTCCTTGAATATCCAGCCCAGTCGATACCAGATGGAATTGGCGATGTCCATCTGCACCTTGGGATCAGCGCTGGTCAGCAGCTCGGTCAAACTCTGGTAAGCCGCGTTGCTCTCCTCTTCGGTCATATCGCTCAGCTCCAGGGCGGCCCGCATAGCTTCGAAGGTGGTGCTGTCCGCCCCATTGGCCGTCATCCCCAGGGCCATGGAGACGCTCAAAGGCGAAATGAAGATATTGCTGTCTGGCTGCTGGCGCACCATCTCCCGGAACAGCTTCAGGCCGAAGCGGTCGCTGGATTCCGCCAGCTGGGTCTCTTCGGGTGTCAGCGCCCGCGGCAGAACGCTGAAATCGGTCTCAGTCGGCTCAGAGGGGCCACTACAGTGCATAAACCCGATACCGGCAAACAATACCAGCAGCGAAGGGAAAAACACTCTCTTATTCATCTTGCTGACTCCTATCGATTAATAAATGGTCTCTAGAGTGACGATTTCTATTTATCCAGAAGAATCAGTCGGCCTCTTCCCACTCCGGCTCAACGATCCTGCCCATGAACAGCAGGGTGCCGGAGGTGCGCTCCCGCTTCAGGTGGCAATTAGTCAACGACTTCTCCATTTATAAGTCTCAAATGATATGCCGACACAACTTCCGTGGCAAGAGACATTACAAAGATAGAATTGACATACACGGGCTCGATAAAAAGAGCCGCGACCTGCCGGAAGATATCATTTCTGATAACAAGTCCCTCGTCAGGGATTTCACTAAGCGATATGTTGAGTTCCAGCGGCCAATATCTAACCGGATGAGCTGAATTAACCTTAAATCCGTTTTCAATCATAGTTAACCGGTAGAGGTAATCACCTTCGAGGTGCAGGTAGTTAATATCTTTATTGTAGCCGCTGTCAGGATAATAGAGCCCGTTCAGATAGAGAGCTATTGCTCCCGTGGTATCAATCACGGAGAAGAAATACTCCGTATAAATATTATCCGCCAGGGGGGCCTGTTCAGCAAAGGGCCAAGGCAAGACTCCATATTCCTGCCAGATCAATAAAGTCCCTACTTTAGCAGAATCCTGGTAGATCGGTAAGTACAGATCATAATGTAAATCCCAGAAGAGTTCGCGCAGGGCAGCAGGGTGGCCTCCTCTATCCTCCGCCGACACCGTTTTAGTCTTACCTCGGGAACTCACAGTCAATTCATATGAAAATCCATCCATGATTATTTCAGCTGGAGGGTAATAATCATCAAGGCAGAAAAAGCCTACATCATTCAGGCGATGCCGCCACACCTCTCTCACCTCAGAAGAAATAGAATCAGTGACGAGGTAAGCACTATTATACGTCTCTATGGTGCCAACCTCATCGAGGACCAATTTTTGATTTACTCCTGCAAAACCACCCCGCAGAACAAACTGTAGCGCATAGTCTGAATCAACTAGTTCCGGGCAGGTATCCTGCTCACAACAGATAAATCCGATACCAGCAAGCAATACCATCGACAGGAGGAAGAGGATTCTCTTATTCAAAATGTTACCCTCAACCGATTTATAAACACTCACAGATGTGACTGCGTCTATCCCTCCAGAAGACGCAGTTACCCTTCCTCCCACTCCGGCTCCACGATCTTACCCATGAACAGCAACGCCCCCGAGGTGCGCTCCCGGATAACGAAAACGAAGGGGCGGTCCACCCGCACGAGTATGCTACTGGGGCCGATTGAAGTAAATCCCATTTCCACCATGGTTACTGCTGCCGCCTCGGTGCCTTCCTCATCCACCTGCACAAATGTCTTATGCTTGACCTTTTCGATATACAGGTTGCCGGGATATGCCGCCCCTTCAACCAGCATCCGGGAAAAGTCGGCCTGGCACATATCAAACGCCACCCCCATGCCCAGCGCCTGGAGAATACTATTCATCAGCAGGTCGTATTTCAGCTTGAGCTTGGGCAGCTCCAGCTGTACGGCATGGGTGTCCAACGCACTGATCCAGGACTGCCAGTCATCCGGCGTAATATAGGCAATCAGGCTGTCAACGTGGACATCAGGCTTCGGCAGCAGGACGGTCATACTGAACAGTCCATCTCCGTATGGCAGGTCCACCATCTGGAACTCATCGTTGGAGTAGTAGAGCAGGTCCGTCTCCTGGCTCATCATCCGGCACACTACTTTAGAGCCATCCCATCGCGTGAACTCATCAGCCTTAGTATCTTCGGGATCGAATTCGTAAGTCCAGGTGCCCTTGAAGTACAGGGCATTGATAAGGAACATGGCCGTCAGCGGATCGATGGGTTTGTCGACAATCTCCTCGATCTTGCCGTTGGTGTTCTCCTTCACCCAGGCATTGATCACGTCCGCCGCAGCTGGATCACTGAAATCCAGCCCTTGCACCACCGCCTCGAAATAATCCCGGCAGCGCACCAGAAAGTCCTCGTTGAACGTCCATATATTCCGGTACCAGATCGAATTGGCGATGTCGAACTGCACCTTGGGATCGGCGTCGGTCAGCAGCTCGATCAAACTCTGATAGGCCGCATTGCTCTCCTCCTCGGTCATATCGCTCAGATCCAGGGTAGCCCGCATAGCCGCCAGGGTTGAGTCGGCCGCCCCGTTGGCCGTCATACCCAGGGCCATGGAAACGCTCAGGGGCGAGATGAAAATGTTTTTACCTGCATCCTGGCACACAACCTCCCGGAACAGCTTCAGACCGAAGCGGTCGCTGGACTCCACTAGCTGGACTTCCTCGGGAGTCAGCGCCCGCGGCAGAACGCTCGGCTGCGGTTCAGTGGGCATGCGCTGGCACGTCAATCCCAGGAGGGCTGGAATCGCCAGGACCGTGATAAGGCGGTATCTGGTCATGATAGTTCTCCTACGCTAAAAATAAGGCTCCGTGACCCGCAACTATCTCTTCAGAACAGGCTGAGGCGACTCGCCGCAACTCGTTTCTCCGGCACCCCCACTCCTCGGTTGCACGAAAAGACCGCCGCAGGCCTGCACTAAATATGCCTCCCCGGCACCGGGGCCGGATAGGTCATATGCACGGCTTGCCGTCATAGATGATTTATCGCTCGGGCCAAATCTACTCGAACCCTTCTAAAAGAATACCTTCGGTGCTCCACCATATATATCGCAATTAGTATGCCAGATGACTTTATTAATCCGGCGAATTCAATAATATAAGGTACTATGAAAACAACAGCATGGCAGGGCCAATCTGAGACGTTGGTCGCAGTCGGATCAAAAGGCTTCATCTGCTAAATGAAACCCTCAGAAAGCTGAGGGATGTTTCAGAAAGCTGAAATAAAAAAGCCCCACCCGGTCCCGGATCGCACGGACCAGGTGGGGCTTCAGCGGTTGGCTTAACCGACCGGAAAAGGAGTGCTTACTTTATCAGCACCATCTTCCGGGTCTCGGTGAAGTCCTCGCCGGCTGCGATGCGATAGAAGTACACACCGGTGGCCACGGAGGTACCCTTCGCATCCTTACCATCCCAGACCACCGTATGATAACCGGCCGGCATTGCCTCGCTCACCAGCGTCCTGATGAGCTTCCCGGTCAGGTCATACACCTTCAGCGTGACCGCACTGGCCTCCGGCAACTCGTATACGATGGTCGTGTTCGGGTTGAAGGGATTGGGATAGTTGGCCCGCAGAGCATATTCCTCGGGAATGCCCAGCCCTGCTTCGAGGCCCAGGGTGACTACCGTGGTAGGCTCCGACGGCTCCGAATGGTTCTCGGCAAAGTCTGTCGCCGTTACATACCACTGATAACTCCCGGCCTTCAGCTCATCCACGAAACCAGGTTCACCGGTATGGCCTACCAGGTTATACGCGCCGCCGTTGTCGGAACGGTACACCGAGTAGTATTTCACCGGTGTGACCGCTACCGGGTCGTCAACGCACGGCGCCCAGGTGAGCTCCACCGAACTGCCGACGACAGCAGTCGCCAGCATCGCAGGTGGCGCCGGCGGCAGGTTGTCCTCCGAAACTCCCGAGATCGGATTGGAATCCGCCAGCAGCTGCAAGCGACCCTCGTAGCCAAACGTGAACGCCGTCACGATGTACCACGTCGGTACCCCGTCGTGAATAGTCCTCGCCGGGTATTTATAATGCGTGGTACCCGTATGCGGCGGGAAGTCATCAATGGGAATCCAGGGCGTCTGCCAATTGTAGGGATCAGGAGGATATTCTCCCTCCCCCAGGCAGTATATGCCAATCCATTCCACCTCCCCGGCAATCATGGGATTGATCTCCCATTCCAGCCAGACCTGCTTACCATGGTCCCCGGGCACATCGTTGGCACTTAAAAGCTGCAAATATGCCTCGGGAAACAGCACCACGTCTAAGCCGGTATGAGCTCCTGCGACCACATCCCATTCCAGCATTTTCTCTTCAAACCCTTCCTTCTGATAGACAGCCAGGTAATGGCCTGGAATCAGGTCCAGGTGGTAGTTGCCGTCATAGCCGGTTTTGGCGAAAGTGATATAGGCATCCGAGACGAAGGCTATCCATACCCGGCTCAGTCCATAGCCTCCTTCGTCCGTCACCCGACCCTCAATCGACGCGGTCAGCTGGTCAGTTACCGCCACCAGGGTGAAGTCGATGGTAGTATCACCCTGAACATCTAACCCCACGGCACTCACTAAGAATCCGGTGGCACCCGCCTTGAGCGTATGCAGGCCGGACTTGAGAAACAGCTCGTAATAGCCGTCTTCGTAGGTCATGGCTCCATTAACGGGTTCAGTCACGTCCGGGGCATAGGCAAGAACAGCGGCTTCAAAGATGGGTGTCTCATCCTCGGCCGTGACCTGGCCGCTTACCCGGACACGGAACTCACCCAGCCAGAAACCGACGTAAATGTCCTCGCCGCCAACCCAAATGTGCTGGTACTGGCGCGGATAACCCTTGGCTGAGGCTATCACATTATACTCGTGAAAAGTGGGCACATCCTCAATTCGGAAGTAACCTCCAGCATCGGTAAAGGCCTCGCCATAGAACGGACCATCGGTCTGGATCAACTCCAACTTCGCCCCGACGATAGGGTATCCCTCTGTATTGTATACGTGCCCGTGGACAGCCGCTCGCTCGGCCGCCGCAGGAAGGTAATATTCACGATACAGATCCTGGCCGGGGTAAACCATTCCCAGCGAACTATCGATGATAGCCGGCGGCCACCCTTCGTAAGGACGGTAGACCTCTACTACCCAGGTGTGGTTACCAAGCAAGGGCATTTCAAAGTAGCCGTCGCCACCACTCTCAGCCCACGAGCGCAATTCAAGCGTATCATCAACCACGTATGCCTGGACCTGCGCATCGGGAGCGGGTCCTCCACCTTCGTAAAAGATGAATCCGCTCAGGGATGCGTTGGCCTCATAGAGGGTAAAGTCTATGCCGGTGGATCCTGAATAAACTTCGCCATATCCGCCGGGATCAGACAGCACATTCTCCCCGGCCCAGACACTGACCCAGTAACCGTAGTTCATCCAGCTGCCCCATTCATCCGAGAACTCGATTTCGTCCAGGGCCGAACTGACGGGGAGCACATAGTTGCCCAATTCGTCGGTCTCGGTCCAGCTCTGATAACGCCAGGTACCGGCGAAAATCTCTGCACCGGCAGCCGGGCCACCAGCAGCCCAGGACACCGTACCCTGGATGCTCGCATCAGTCACGTACGTGACCATGTCAACCATCGGGTTCGGCATGTCTTCCATCACCTCAACATCTACACCTTCGAAGGCCATGTAGCTGGCATCCATCAGGTCATGGGCGCTGGGAGTGAGCCACCACCAGCCCGGCATTACGATGATTTCGTAGTAGCCGCTTGCATCGGTGGTGTCGACTATGGAGGACGGCCCATTACTCGCAAAAATGCGAATATCCGGGATCGGTGCATTATTGTTGTCCTTGAGCGTTCCACTGATGGCGGCGGTACCAGGAATCAGGGCAAAGTTCACCCCCGTAAGGGCTCCGCCCGTTGGCACCCATTCCTCACGGAATTGGGGATCGGCAAACAGCCCGGGATACAGCCCCCAGACATCAACGGCAAACAGCGCAAACAACTGGCCAGTAACTTCATCATCGATCGCGAGCGTATAATTCCCCTCAGCATCCGTCATGGTCAGGAACATGTCTTCCGGTGAATCCTCCATTTTCATGGTTGCCATCGGGAATGCACCGATGACGATGTTAGGGGCTGGGCCATCGGCTGCCAGCGACACGTTGCCCGCGATGCCCGTCGTGGACGCCGGCGGCAGCACATCAAGGGTTGCCAGGCCGGTGTCTACCATATCGCGGGAATATCCGTAGAGGAACAGCCTGACACCCTGAAGTCCGAATAGCTCGGCGCCCTCTTCTATATCGCCGGTATCGAAAGTGATCTTCCAGACACCGGGCGCCGGGTCCTCATCCTCCCAGTCACCGTCCATAATGACGATTTCTTCCATACCGCCCTCCGGATCACCGGGGAAGTAATAGAAGTCCAACCCGGGGTCGAATTCACCATCACCATCGTCCACATACAGTTCGATCCAGACCGAGTCGGCGTAGGTGATTACAATCGCAATCGTATCACCTACCTCGTAGCTGGTAATGGGTTCACCCGTCACATCGAGAATCTGGACCGGAATATCACCAACACCCAGCGTCTTCCGCAGGGTGGCTTCCCGTTCCGATTTGATCCACTGGCCACCTGGGAACCAGGTGGCTGTCGTCGGCTCGCGGTGTTGGGGCCGCTGGCGCATCTGGCGGTTCCTGGCAGCCTGTTGCGGCGTCAGGACCTCCGTTTCAGCTGCCCTCCCCCGCGCAGCGAGCCGGTCCCCTCGAAAGACCGACTTCCAGGCGATAAGGTTACGTGGTTGCTTAATAGCAGCGGCCTGCTGATCGGCCACCTTGGCCGCCGGCGCTGCCAGTTTGGGATTGTCTATGGCCCACCCCGCTCCTCTGTCCGTATTCTCACCCAGTAGGGTAGAAAACATGAATATCGGAACAAGGAGCCATAAACCTAGCTTCTTCATTCCATAACCTCCCTTTATTTTGTTGTTATAAATGCCCAAATATCAAAACGGTGAGACTTGAATCGTAGGTATCTACATCCGTGTCAGTATACGAGTTAAAACTCATAAAATCCGTGATCCTCGACACATGGGTCTAATTTTTTTTTAAAGCAACCACAAAGCCGCAGCCAGCTGCGATTCTGCCCGCTTTTCGCCCCACTGCCAGGCATCGATCATGGTGGTTGCTATTAGAAATAGTGGGAATGCAGAGGCAGGTAAAAAAATAATAAACGGCTCGCACAGCTCCTCCGTGTCGCGGCCATTACCCAGCTCCAGCTCACCTTCCTATCAGTACCCGGGATGCCCGGGGCTGTAGGCCCCCGTGGCCAATGCACCGAAAACACAAGTGTAGAAACCGGCTAATACCGGGGGTGATAAACTGGCCGATATATAAAGGTACATGCGAGTTGTTTGGCAATCAAGACATTCCCGGCCCAGCACCGTAAAACCCATTCCCTCAGCTCAGAGCCGTGACCCTTCATCAACGATGTTGGCGGATGTCAGGAAAACAGTAGCCAGACCGGAGCGCGGATCGCTCGTGGCAGGTCCCTCTCGGAATACTCAATTAAGAGGGGCCAGGTTGCCAATAATATAGCCTATGACAACACCAATCAGGAGGAAAATGGCCAGCACCCGGTGGCTGACCACATCGGCACCGTAACCCTTCTTGATGGCCAGCATGGAGACGAAGTAGCCCAGGCCGTTCAACAGGTAAAAGATCGGGATGGAAAAAATCTTCACCAGTAATGGCCCCACTAATGGAACAAGAGCCACGAGGGTGGCCAGCGCCGCGAAACCGTTAGTGATGAAGCCGGCGATCAGGGCAAACAATGCCAGTACCTTGGCATCAATATTGAAGTAGAATCCCACCACTACCAGCGCCGCGATCCCGCCAACGATGGCAACCGCCCGCCAGTAAGAATGAAAAAATCCTTTGATAGCTCTCCACATATCGACTCGCCTCAAAAATTAATCGAATTCAGGGATGCTCAGGTGCCGAACCTAATTCCGCCCGTACCATAAAAGGCCGGGAGCCAAACTCCGCCCACTTGACCTGGTCTCGCTCCTGATCTAGTCCCAGCTTCAGACGGTGACCCACACCAGGCAGCATAAAGGAAAGAATATCCGTAGTGCTCAGGACGGGTTCACCATACTCCTGCCGCTCAAAGCGTGCTTCAATCACCGTTATCGGTCCCCCCGGTTCCTCTGCTGGAATAAGCTCGCTGCACTCCGCGATAACCTGCCATACCGCACCCTCCACCTCCACTAGCAATACCTGGTCTTCACCGGCTTGCCACTCATGGCGCTGGGCCCATATGAGGGCACTGAAAAGGTTATGGGCATCTTCCTGCCAGGGGCGTTCCAGGCCATTTCCATAGACCACCCGCCAGGGATTCTGCTCGTATCTGGCCCAGAGATGATCAGCACGCCCGCGTTCGAGAACCTGCTTCTCATAACGCACCGGCCGACCCGTCCCGGGTTCCACCCAAATGCAGTAGCGGTTGTCTACAGAATATAGGTGATCAAACCACGGGCGGGTCCGAGCACGAAACTCAACCCGACAAGCAGTATCGCTCTCCACCTTCGTTAGGGTCACATCCACTACCGGGACACCTAGCCATGAAACAGTATAGGATAACGGCTGGGCGAATAGAAGCACGGGCAGGAGTAGGGCACCTCCTATAACCGGGAATGGAGAAAAAGGAATCCAGCCTGATAGGCATCTAATTCGAGCAGCCATCACGAGCCCACTTAAAGTATAACTCGAGGTTTAACCGCAGCTATCATTTTCTCTCCTGGTTTTAGGCCGGTACCAAGGCAAGCGGTTCCCCCAGAAACTGGCCAAACCCACCACCGTCACGTAGGGGATTTGCAGCAGAAACCACAGGGGAAAATGACGCCGAATTTCCCTGAGGAATACCTTGGAAGCACCGATCCAAAGGAATGTCCCTTCAACTAATGCTTTAAGGAGAATCCCCGTGATTAACACCGGAAGGACAGCAGCAGAATCTGCAATAGCAGCCAGGGCCAGGACTATGAGCAGAGCGTTGGCACCGAAGGTGGCAATGGGAATGGGTAAAAAAACCAGGTTATAACGCCACATGGCCAGCGCATCCCCGGCCCACCGGATGCGCTGAAAAATAAATCGTTCTAGCGAACCAGCGGGATCGGTCATAACTCGGCTTTCCGGATCGGTAGCAAAGGTAACTCGTGCCCTTGCCCGCCTGCGCGCCACCTGCAGAAATAGCGAGTCATCACCCTGAAGCCGCCGGGCCACGTCTCGAAAACCCCCCACCTGTTCATAGACCGACCGCCGGTAGGCCTGGTTCTGACCCGAGCTGGCCCACGGCGTACCCATCAACGTGGCACCCCTGGCTGCCAGCATTAGCATTACAAAGTCCAACTGCTC
>JBGVTM010000270.1 GCA_041862535.1 Candidatus Neomarinimicrobiota bacterium
CCCACACCCAACCGAAGTCCGCAAAAGCAGCGGCGGTGAACTGCCCCAATCCCAATCCCAGGATGCGGGCCAGGGGTTCCTCAACCACCGGCAGGCGCAGTTCTAGCGTTCCTGACACTACCTGATCTCCCAGCTTCGCTGCCGTCAGTCCCCGCAGGCTGTGGAGCTCCGGTGTCTCGATAAATCCCCCGAGCAGACCGAGTACCGAGCCGGGATTGAGATACACCGGCGGATCGCTGAGCAGGCCGATGCGGTCCTGCGTTGGTGGGACACCTGTCAGGAACGTCCCGACGAGCCGGGCGAATACCACCAATGGCGTTCCGGGTAGCCTCTGGTGCGTGAAAACGTCCGCCTCTCCCCTGCCGTAGTTGAATTTGCCGTAGAGGGTGCTGTCGTGGTAATCGTAGCGCAGCCGCAGGCCGCTGCCGCTAGGCGGGAGGTAGGCAGACTGGCGGTGGGGCCGCTGGGATTTCCATTGATATCGAATAGTAAGCCTTCCCTCCTCAACCTCCTCAGGTACCCCGAGCAGGGTATCTTCCTTCACCGGGATATCCTCTACCGGTCGGCGCTGGAAGCCGCCCAGCGAGACGGCAACCGAATGTTCGGATGTCAGGTGGTGGCCCAGGTTGAAGGGATATAGGGCATCCACCTGAACACCGCTGATCGCTTCCAGCAGGTAACCGCCGCCATATCCCCGGACCCGGAACATGAAATCGCGATAAGCCGTGAGGGAAATAAATGGGGTAAAGCGGGCATTGGTCCAGGAGGCGAGCACGCCCCAGTCCCAGCCCTCATAGACCGCCCCACCGGCCAGGAACAGCTGGTTCTTGCCCAGGGCATCCTGCCACATGCCAAAGGCGCTGATGCTGTAGATGTCGGGCAGTACCAAACGCGCCAGGGGGCGCCAGGTGCCCCAGGAGCGGTAGGGTCGGGGCCCTTCGATGGGGGGTGTCTGGGCCAGGTCAACGGCCGGAACGGGTATCTCGGGCTGCTCCTGCCGCCAACGGGTGAACTTCGCTCGCATCACCGGCTGGTCACCGGGCTCCACAGTTCGGTCCGGCGCCAACCGACGCACCCGAACCGTATCCACGTCCCCCAGGGTCATCGCTACCACCTCCCCGGTTCCGGGCATGATCTGGGTAGTATAGATGCCCTCGGCTACGTCGGTCATGGGGACCAGGTCGGTCCCTTCGGCAGGCTCAGGGGAAGCGCCCGGAGCGGGCAGGCGGTACAGGTTGGGCGTGGAGTTGCGGAAGGAGGTGAAGATAATCCACCGGCCGTCCGCCGACCACAGGGGCGCCAGGTCTTCCTCGGGGTCCCGGGTCAGTTTATGGTAACCCTCACCGTCGGCCCCCACCACGGCGATGTCCACGTTTCCATCCTCCTCCTGCACGGCAAAAACGATTGCCGAGCCATCGGGTGACCAATGGGGATCTTGCAGCTGCATGTCACCAGCGAAAGCCGTCAGGCGCGTGACGTTTTCTCCACCAGGATCGGTAACGTAAAGATTGGTGGTTTGCCCCGGGTGCGCGGCATAAAGGAGATAGCGCCCGTCAGGTGACCAGACCGGATCGAGGGACCGAGCATTGCGCGTAAGCCACCGGACCTTCCGGCGCTCCACATCAATAACCCGGATATCCCACAGCAGCGAACCATACCGACCGCGATGATATTCGCTGATGGCGATGACTTTACCGTCCGGTGACCAGGCCGGGTGGCCGTTGAATTGTCCATAGTGGAGCTCTACCCGCTTGTGGGCACTGTCAGTGCTGATTGTATACAGGCTCCAGTCCTGCATGTTTTTGCTGGCACGCCCCACCACGGCCACCTGGCTGCTGTCGGGAGATATAGCCAGTCCCCGAATAGCGGCCAGCTCGGGAATAACCACCGGTTCACCCACCTCTTCGACCCCTTCTTTCTGACCCCGGTAGCTGTAATAATAGGTATTCATGGCCCGGCGCCATTCCTCGTTAAAGTGGGCCACGCTCTGCCCGGTAACCTTCTTATAAGCCCGCTGGAAAAGGTATGGGTAAGTCAGCAGCTTGCGCTCACCGATTCGGAGGCTATCGCGGTAGTGAACCAGCTGCGTAATGGTCGAATCACCGTACTTATCTGCCAGATAGAGGACCTTGGCATACCCCGCATCGTGGGCGTCCAGGCGGTCCATCTTGTTCATATAAGTGTGGATTTTCATATCGCTGTCGCTGCGGCCCACCCGCCACCTCTCAGTATAGTATTCCGCCGTTCCTTCCAAAAACCAGCCCGGCACCATCAACAGGTTCCAGATACCCAGCCAGGTCTTCAGCCCATTCATTAGCGCCACGTGCTGGAACTCGTGGGCAATGACGGTTCGGAGCCACTTTTCCGAGCCCGTGAACCACCCCACCGCATCATTCTGGTAGGCCCAGATGAAGATCTGATTCGATGGCATAGCGAAACCGTTCATGATTTCATCCTCGGCGGAAAAGACCATATCGGTTTTACCAAAGTCTTCCAGCTCAAGTTGATCCATAATCGGCTGATATACCTGTTCGGCGATGGCGGCGCCCCGCCAGGCCACATCCTCAAGACCCTGGTGATAATATATGTTAAAGTGCTCGGTGGAGATGACCTGCCATTTCAGCTCCGGGTGAGTCCTGAGGTTCCACGCCCAGAAGCTCTGACCCTGCGTGACTGAGAACGTGAAGACTATGATGAGGCAGATCCGGTGAAAGGCATCACCAGACCGGGGGTTTTTTAACAATGCCATGCTTTCTTCCTCCCCGGTGAGTAATCATGGACGGTTGAAAACTGAGGTGTTGCTCACACACTGCACGGGCGTGCCTGGATTCAACCGAATTCAGCACTAAGGAAAGCCGGCAACCTCAACCGGAGGTTGTTGGCCTAAGTTCAGGTGAACCCACTGCCCGCAGGAGCATTGCATGAAGCGGAAGAAGCGGTAGTGTTGGCCTTACTAATAACAACTGTCTTCATACTCAGCAGCTTCTTCGCCTGGCGCTCCTTGCAGCGGGGACATACAACCTCTTCCTCTGGCGTATCGCTTGATGCAACCAGCGCGCTGAACGTACTACCGCAGGCACGGCAGCGATAATCATAAATCGGCATCAGTCAGAATTTCTTATTATCGCACTTCACTTCCTAACCAGATCATTCCACGCCCGCATCCCACCGGTGACGTTGCTCACTTGGTAGCCCGCATTAAGGAGCAGATGGGTGGCCTGTGCCGAACGGACGCCACCTTTGCACACCACGAAGACTTGTTGGTTCCTTACGTCCGACAGTTCATGCATCCGGGTTCCCAGCTCCTGCAACGGGATCAATCTCGACCCCTCAATATGGCCCAGGGGACCATTATACTCTTCGGGCGTGCGCACGTCCAGGACAAAGGTAGCGACCCCTGAGTTGATCCGCTCCCATAAAGCCCTGGCAGAAACAGTTGGTACCGGCTCGTCATCAAACTGAGCGATTGTCCGGTGCTGGCTACACTCAGTAAGTAAAGCCATCATGAGCATTGCCAGGGAGAGAGTGTACCTGGAGTTCACCCGTCAAGCCCGAGGTTAAACCGCGTCAATAGCGTTACGCAGCCGGCGATTGACATCCTCCGCCACCGGGAACAACTCCGGTCTTTCAACCACCCCCAACAACGTCTCCGCATCTACAGCTGCCAGGCGAATAGTACCATCATCGTTTCGGGAGACAGTCACGTTGCAGGGCAGGAGCAATCCGATCTCCGGGACAGCCGAAAGAGCCTCAAGGGCGCTGGGCGGATGGCAGGCCCCCAGGATCTTATAGGGACGGAAGTCCACACCGAGCTTCTTTTTCATAGTGACCCGCACATCGATCTCGGTAAGAACACCAAAGCCCTGTTCCTGTAAGGTGGCCCGCACTCGGTCTTCAGCCTCTCCGAAGGACAGCTCGACATCACGATAGTAACCCAACTTCATAGTTTTTCACCTCGTCCTCGTCTAAGGGAATATAGAGAGAACATCATCCGTGGAGTATGGCTACTTTGCGCGTTCTACGGGCCGACCAGACCAGAGTTCCCGGCAACCGTGCAGACTCCGGAGCAGTTTCCGGCCCAGGTTCCCGGTAACGCTGTAAAAAACGGAAGTGCCCTGCCGCCGTCGCTGGATCAAGCCAACCTCGTAAAGAACTTTCAGGTGCTGGCTGGTCATGGCCTGAGTCAGGCCCACATGCTCCTGGATGGCGTTAACAGTTTTTTCGCTATCTTCTATAAAGTGAAGAATGTGCAGTCTGGCAGGATGCCCCAGAACTTTCAGCAGACGGGCGGCCTTTGAAAGACTGTCTGACATTGACTCCTGCGCGTTTTGAGCTTTCACGATAAAATTTATGTAGCCCTATTATATTAATACAATACGATATTGTTAACCAACGGCCACTTGCCCTTCCGGAGTGGTCGCTCTTTGATTAAGTGCGCGGCTAGAACGGCCAGATACGAGGGATAAAGTAGGAGCCTAATAACCAGAAGGCGAGATTGAGGCCCCCACCGAAACGGAGATAATCCGTGTAGCGATAGCCCCCCGGCCCATAGACCATCATGTTGGTCTGGTAACCCACGGGAGTCATAAAGCTCGCGGAGGCCGCAAACGCAATCGCCATTAAGAATGGCCGCGGATCCACGCCTAAGCTGGTGGCGATGCTGATCCCCACTGGTGCCAATAGAATAGCCGCGGCATTGTTGGAGACTAGCTCCGTTAGCAGGGAGGTGGTAAGATAAATAAGCGACAGTGCCATGTAGGGGACCAGGTCCGGGGGGAAGAGATTTGCCAGGGAAACTAAGCCGGTAGCAATGAATCGCGCCGTACCGGTCTCGATCATGGCATACCCTACCGGTACGAAGGCAGCGATCAGGAAGAGTACCGACCAGTCGACGGAGCGATACACCTCTTGCATGTTGACTGCTCGGACGAGCAGGAGTAGGACCACCGCCAGCACGGCTCCTCTTAAGATATCCACCACCCCCGTGCTCACCAGGATCATCAGCAGGGGCAGGATGACCACCACCAGCCACCAGAGGCGGTCGCGGTGAAGCTCGGATTTGACCTCCGAGATAATGATCATATCATCTGAGCGGCGTAGTTCATTCAGCCGTTCCTTGGGAGTTAGCATGAGGAGGGTATCAGAAATGCGCAGGGGGACCCGAGCGATTCTTTCCCGCAAGGTGGCACCGTGGCGCCGAACAGCCAGCACAAACGCCCCGTAATGACGACGGAAATCAATTTCCCGCAAAGACCGGCCAATAAACCGGCTGGTCCGGGTAATAAGACCTTCCGCCAGAACCTGATCCTCAGCGGAGAGCTCGCTATCTGTGAGCTTAATGTCAGACAGCAGAGCTACCCCCTGCTCCTTTCTTAACCGGATGATATTGTCGACGAGGCCCCGGAGAATCAACGTGTCATCGGCCCGGAGGGGAAGGTCGCGTATATTTTCAACATGCCGCCGATTACCGCGCAGGATAGTTAATACCGTGATATCATACTTTTCGTTGATACCCACCTCTTTGCAGCTTTTGCCTACGAGAGGTGAATCCGCCTGGACCCGCACTTCCGTCAGATAAGTACCCATATGATATTTCCGGGTCAGAGAATCCAGGCTAACCCTGGAGGGCAGAAGACGCGGTGCTGCGAAAAGGGCGTATATCAGGCCGAAAAGAACAAATACCCAGCCCAGCCGGGCGAACTCGAACAGACCCAACGGCGGTTGTCCAGCTTTAATAACGAAGGCATTCACGATCAGATTGGTGGAGGTACCGATGAGTGTAAGCGTGCCGCCGATCACCGCCGCATAGGACAGTGGCAGGAGGACTTTGCTGGGGCTGAGACGGAAGCGGTGGCACAGGTGCATGGCCAAAGGAATAAACATGGCCACCACCGCCGTGTTGTTGAGCATGGCCGATGATAGACTCACCGTCAGCAACATGATGCCGATTCCTATCCACTTCCGGGAACCCACCATGGAACTCAGTCGCTCCGCTGCTACTTCCAGCAGTCCCGTTTTTGTTACCGCATGGCTGAGGACAAATAGAGCACCGATAGTCACAACCGCTGGATTGCTCAGGCCTGTTATCGCTTGCTGTACGTCTACAATGCCCGTAATCAGTAGGATAGCCAATAAGCCAAAAGCGGTGACCTCCATCGGAAAGAGCTCCAGGGCGAAAACCACCAGGGTGGCCGCAAGGAGCACGAGCATCAACAGGACTTCGAGTGTCATGACCGGTCCAATACCCGTGAAGCGAGAGCTTCTAGCATAGCAACCAGGAATGATAGCCTGCTCTCTGGTTCAGTCCAACCGTGCATTGATAAAACCCGCCAGAAACTTGGGATAAAAGTAGGTGGACTTAGCCGGCAGCACTTCTTCGTACTTAGCAACGTTCAGGAGTACTCTCACGGAGGTTGGGCGTAGAAGGAAGGCCCAGTGCCCTTGAGCTCTTGCAGCAGCCACAGCCTCTTCAGCCTCATGGAAATAGCCAAAGGTTCCCGGATCCGCTGATCCAGTTGCCGTGAGGCGGGGCAAAATGTTCTCATGAAACACCACGACATCACTCTGCCCCCGGGTCTGATTGACGCTCCTGCTTCTGGCACCGCTCTTATTTTTCCACTTAATCCAGAATGACTGATCGATGGGCGTTGCTGCCGCTAAAATGATCCCACCCGCGGAATGACTGGCGGTCTGCCGGTGAAGCCGTGGCCAGCTCTCTAGAGGGTGTGCCTCGATGGAAAATTCGTCACCCAGGGCCTGACAGAAGGCCTGAGCACTCAGGGAAAGGCCCAGGGTACGGTGAGTAGGTAACACTATCAACCCGGGATCGCTGCTGGGTACCAGGGTCATCAGGGTAGTCCCCTTGCGGCCGAGCTGCTGGTAGTAGGCCACACTCGTCTCATAGCGGTGGTGGCCGTCAGCAATGATAACGGTTCGATCGTGGAGGCCAGCCTGAAAACGCTTGATGACTTTTTCATCGGTGATATTGAAAAGTCGGGAGATGTGGCCGTCGTCACCCCGGGCTGTTTGCCAAGGTGTTTGCCCAACCATTTCAGCCAGCAGGGACGACACTTCACCCTGATCGTCCTCAAAAATCCCGAAGATCTGGCTGAACTGGGCGCCCGTGGCGCGAAACAACCTCAGGCGGTCCTCTTTAGGAGCAGGGTAGGTGTATTCATGGCGCATGACGCACCCCGGCCGATAGGGTTCACAGGTCACTTTGGCCACCAGGGCTCGCCGCCTGTAAGTGGTATCCACGTGGCGGAACTCCTGTTCCCATACATATAATGCTGGTGTTGTGACTGTGTACAAAATGCCGGACTGTATCCAGGACTGGAACAGCTTCGCCGCCGCCTGATAGCGGTCACCATCGGGGGGTGCCTCGGGCAATGTCAACCGTATTACGTTGTAAGGGCTCCGTTTCGGCAAGGCTATCCGCTCGGCGGGAGTGATCACATCGTAAGGAGGGGCTACGAAGGGAGTGACATCAGTGCCCTCTTCAGGACGGAACAGAACGGCCGGGAAAGGGTGAATCTCTGCCAAGGCTACCACTCGCTATAGGTTTTAGTTGCGAACTTAATCCTATCGGCGAGGGAATGAAAGGTTACGAAAAGATAGTCTCAGACCAAGCCTTTTTCGTTACTCCCGCTTGGTTTGTTATGACTAATTTTAAACCTTGCCTTTTCGGGTATAGGTGGCAAGTACTGGTCTGGAAACTCAGTCAAGGTATAACCCCCGTCGTCGTGCCGTCCCCAATCCTGGTGAACCTTCAATACCGGGGACCCTTATATCCTCTTGATATCAACTCGCTGGCAATGTCCCAGGAGTAGGAGGGGATGATACCGGCTGAAAGAGCCATGATTTGCCGGAATACGAAACAGGGCTCCTCCATCGCCTGAAAGCCTCATGACGAGAAACCAACTTCTATCCCTCCTCAAAATTCTGGGCCTCCTGGCCTTTTTATACCTGTTTATCGTTGGTATTGGGGCCATGGGCTACTCCTTTAAGCTCTTCGGGAAAGAATTTTCAGAGCGGATCTTGAACACCACCGCCTCGCCGGTGCTCGGTCTATTCATCGGGATTCTAGCCACGTCTCTGGTCCAGAGCTCCTCCACCACTACCTCCATCGTTGTCGGGATGGTGGCCGGTGGCGCCATCTCCATTCAGGGCGCGATCCCCATCATCATGGGCGCCAATATTGGTACGACCGTTACTAACACCATCGTGTCAATAGGACATATTGCCCGGAAGACCGAGTTCCGACGGGCGTTTGCCGCTGCCACTATCCACGATTTCTTTAACATAACGGCGGTGGCGGTGCTATTCCCCCTGGAGCTAGCCACCGGCTTACTGAGCCGCTCGGCCTCCGTGCTGGCACAGGTGTTTGAGGGCGTTGGCGGCCTGAAACTGGGCAGTCCTCTGAAAGCGGCCACCATGCCTACCATTACCATTATGGCTGAGCTGGTGGGTCAGCAGCCGGTGCTGCTGCTCATTATCGCCGTTCTGCTCATTTTCGCCATGCTGACCGGCATCGTTAAGATACTGCGCAGCTTGGTGATCAAGAGGGTCTCGGCCTTTTTCGATGAACACCTCTTCAAAACAGCCGCCCGGGCATTCCTGTTTGGCCTCCTCCTCACAGCCCTGGTACAAAGTAGCTCTATCACAACCTCCTTAGCTGTACCGCTGGTCGGTGCCGGGCTATTGACTGTGCTCCAGATATTCCCCTACACCCTGGGAGCCAACGTAGGCACTACCGTGACCGCTATACTGGCAGCCCTCTCAACGGCCAATACAGCGGCCATCACCGTAGCCTTCGCCCACCTGCTGTTTAATATCTGCGGCATCCTGCTTATCTGGCCTATCAAGAAAATCCGGCGGCTACCTATCCGGATGGCCGAATATGCCGCTGCAACGGCAATTAAAAACCGATTCCTGCCCCTGATCTTTATTCTTTTGGTCTTCTTCATTATCCCGTTAATATTGATCGTAAGCACGAGGTAAGCCATGTGGAAGAGTCTGCTACACTTGTTTAAAGAGGAGGACCTCTATACCCAGGCCCTGGAGAATTCCTACCAAATGCTGGACATGGACCTGGCCATGTACGTGGCTTCGGTGGAATCCCTCCGACGTTCTGATACCAGCGAGATTGGTATAGACATCTATAAAATGGATAAGCAGATCAACGCCTACGAACGGGACGTGCGCAAGAAAGTGATGACCCACCTGGCGGTGACCGGGTCGGC
>JBGVTM010000271.1 GCA_041862535.1 Candidatus Neomarinimicrobiota bacterium
TCGACCAGGGCATTAACTGCTTCAGTGAAAGACAGGAAGTCGTAGCCTGCTCCGCCATTCTTGTCGATGATTCTGACACCTGCCAGGCCCGCCGGAGCGCTCAGCGCCTGGGCGACGGGCCAGAAGCCGGCATCGTGCCCGTAGGATGCACTGGTCAGACCAAGCCCCGCCCCCGCCTGCCCCACAGTGCCGGACAGGCTATAGGACGTACTGGTGGCTGCAGTACTCCCACTGCCCACCACGCTGGCCGGGATGTCGTACGTCTGGGCTAAAACGGCCAGCGGCAAGGCTAGTGCCAGAGACAGGCATGCCCTGAGCAACGCCGAAGGGAGTAAACTCACCCCTTTCGCGTTGCGAAGCCCCCTCTCTTCAAAGAGAGGGGGACGACGAAGTCGGGGGGTGAGTTTTGGCAAGGCCAGCCCCCTCAGGATGGCCAGCGGACGGGTAATGACTATAAAGGTTCCAAAGTCACGCTTCATAGGGTAAACTCTCTGTTACTTTGTTTGGCGACCACTGAATAATCCTTTTGCTCATAGTACCAGAACATCTACTATGGCAAGGGACTGGTGACAGTGTACCCGATCAAAACATTCCTGAATTTTATAGTAGACTGATCAGGGTCCATAGGAGACCTCCACACAACCTCTATCCAGTAATTGTAGGTTTGATTATCGACGGTAATGTCCACGCTCGTAGATGAAAGGATATCATTACCTGCCGAGGTGCTTTTGGTTAATGTAAGCAACCCGGTAGGAGTTTCATCATGCTGCCATGACGTCTTGAGATAAACGGCAACATCTTCCGTGGCCGAGGCGTCATATATATAGGCCGTCAACTCCTTGATAATGGCGCCATGGGGCAGATTAACCGGTGCAGTTAGATTCATATCCATCTCTCCCATAGGGCTGGTATCAGTAATAAAGAGTTTATTAACACCGGGATACGGAGTAAATGCCACAGTCGGTATGGAGTAATAGCGCATTGTGGCGGGGAGGGTCAGGCTGTTGGCTCTCACATCCCCCGCCACGTCCAGCCTGGCAGTCGGACTGGTCGTCCCGATACCCACGTTGCCGACCTTGCCTACATACACCACATCTGTGGGACCGCCCTCGGCGGCGTTGAGCGAATGGTCGTCGCCTGCGGCGGCTGTAGCCTGGGTGGTGCCATCGCTGAACGCGACTACACTGGTTCCCCCTTTGATCTCAATCGAGCCCTGAACGGTCAGTTTCGATGTGGGACTCAGCGTCCCGATGCCCACGCTGCCGCTGCCGGGGAAGACGTTGTTAGACCCGGTGACCGCCCCGGCGTTCAGGCTGTAGGGCACTGCGGTCAGCTTTGTGCGCGGTGCTAAGGTGGTAGGGCCTACTGCGATTTCCAGCCAGTACTGGATATCAAAACTGAGGTTGATCGGCGTGTTGTCCCCTAGATTCACACTGAATATGCCGTCATCCACTAGAACCGCCGTGTGCACTTCTGACCATATCGTCGTCATAGAGGTTTCCACATCGTATAACCTGAAGGTGAGGTCGTAATTGCCGTCATAGAGCTCACCCGTGCTGGGATTCCTTAGGACGCCCTGATAGCTGATGATCTGAGGCACCTGGGCCCAGCCGATCTGAACCATAACCAGAATGGCAAGAATTGACCATAAATATAACCGTTTCATGGCTGCTCCTTTAGATAATCAATTTTGATCTTGATGATTGTTTAAGGACGACATGGCAGCCGGAATCGGTCCGGCAGCCACGATTTTCCTCTGCCGGGAGTCCACCACGGCGCCAAAACCCTCCAACGTTCTGGCCCCTAACAGCCTCATATCACCCGGTTTGCCGAAAACCACCTCATCGATGGTCTCAAAGGTGTCCACGTACAGAATAGCATAACCAACCTCACGGGTGACGATTTACCCGTTAGCCATAATAAAGGAAACATCCTTTTTCCGCGGCGAAATGGAAAGCTGTTTCAGGTCTTCCTCTGGAAGCCAGGTATATTCCGAGCCTGTATCCACCAGTAGTTTCTTAATCCGCAACTGCTTTGCAGGCTCCTCAACACTCTCTATGGTATAATCAACATAGAATGCACCCATGGCCGCCTCACGGCACCGCGGGGAATTCGGGCGGCGTGCCGATGGTCGGGGGCTGATACGGAGGGGGTTCCTCTTCCCCCAGTAGGGTATAGGCATAATAACCCCCACCGCCGACCACCGCCGCAGCCACTATCCAGAGCAGTCCCCGCCCCCGCTTCTTGGCGGGCTTGACCTCCGGCTCCGTGGGTCGACGCGTGACCACTTCCTCCAGCGGGCGACCGGGCTCCTCCCGCAGCTGCTCGATGAGCTCGTCGGGATGCACCAGACCCACCAGCTCCCAGGAAATCCGCTCAATCTGGGTCAGGAGACCGTCGATCTCGCCCCGGTAGTCCCGGGTCATGGTATTCACGATGGCACCCGTGCCCACATCAACTGTCCGCAAGTCCACGGTAAAAGTGGCGCCGATCTTGCCCACCGACCCGGCGATCATCTTGGTAACACCCAGCATCTGCCCGATCTCAACGGCGCACTCATCCGAGGTGCAGCCAGTGAGCTGGAAGTCCTGCTCGGAAAGTATCTGCTGCATCTGCCCCCGCTCGACCACCGTGACCGCTCCGGTCTTGACCAACTCGGACCGCATGCGATCGGTAAGAGTCTGGGCCTCGATGGTGGAGATGCCGCGGCCTTCCAGGTCCAGAATCGCGAAAGACTCCTTAACCTGGGCCAATACAGTAAGTGGAGATATAGAGATGACACAGCAGGTTATCAGGAGAAGTCGCCTGAATAACCTGCTCGCAAGTATAAACTGACACATTCGTTAAATGCTCCCCTCAACGTAATGAACGAAGTAGAAAATAACGTCCTGTCCGCTGAGGGAATCTACTTACGAGGGACAGCTATTACAAGTGTTGGGCGTCACAATCTTGTATAAAAATGCTGGAATGGTGGCCGCAAATATCGCGGAGAGGGAGGGATTCGAACCCTCGATCCCGAGAACTTCGGGATGCCGGTTTTCGAGACCGGTGCATTCAACCGCTCTGCCACCTCTCCAACGCTGTCAAGAATTCTCCTGGGCATACGGTGCATTTCCCGAAGGGATCCCT
>JBGVTM010000272.1 GCA_041862535.1 Candidatus Neomarinimicrobiota bacterium
ATTGAGGTGATTGTCCGGCAGATGATGCAGAAAGTACGGATCAATGATCCCGGTGACTCTGGGGTCTTGAGGGGTGACCGTCTAAATCGTTTCCTACTCAACGCCATCAACCGAGAACTCAAGCGGAAGGTGGTAATCACTAACGCCGGGGATTCCGAGTTTGAAGAGGGGCAAGCCTATCCCAAGGCGGAGGTCAATGCTATCAATAAAGAGCTTAAAGCTGATGGCAAGACACCTGCCAAGACCCGGGCAGCCAAACCGGCCACTTTCGAGCCACTGCTACTGGGCATCACCAGAGCGTCACTGAATACGGAAAGCTTCATTTCCGCGGCTTCCTTCCAGGAAACCACCCGGGTACTGACCGATGCGGCTGTGGAGGGGAAAACCGACTACCTCCGGGGGCTAAAGGAGAATATCGTAATGGGCCGTCTTATACCGGCTGGGACAGGTTTGACACGTTTTCGGGAAATCCTGGTAGCCAATCCCGATCCTGAACCTGTGGAAGAATTGGAAGAAGAGATCCCAGCTGCATCAGAACCCATTATTGAGGCATAGCTCCGCCCAGGCTCAACCTCAAAAAACCATATCGCTGATAAATAGGAAGGTCGTTGACTTAAAGTTTGTTAACGACCTAAATTGAGAAGCTATAATCTATTTTGATTGACGGAGGATTAGTGCCGACAGTTAATCAGCTTGTCCGCAAGGGACGCAAGCAAGAGAAGAAGCGTAAATCCACGCCTGCCTTGCAAGGTAATCCCCAAAAACGGGGTGTATGTACCCGGGTGTATACCACTACGCCTAAAAAGCCAAATTCCGCGTTGCGGAAAGTAGCCCGAGTGCGGTTAACCAATGCCATTGAGGTGACGGCTTATATTCCCGGTGAGGGCCACAACTTGCAGGAGCACTCCATCGTTTTGATAGAAGGTGGACGGGTGAAGGATTTACCGGGTGTCCGATATCATATCATTCGCGGTGTTCTGGATACTGCCGGAGTGGAAAATCGGATGACGAGCCGTTCGCGCTATGGGGCCAAGAAGCCAAAGAGTTGATTATGCCCAGGCGACGCAGACCGGAACGTCGGGAGTCAACACCAGATCCTGTCTATAACGATCTGATGGTGGCCAAATTCATCAACAGCCTGATGCAGCGGGGCAAGAAGTCCCTAGCTGAGGCCATTTTCTACAGGGCGATGGAAAAAATCAAGAAGCAGGCCAAAGCTGAGGGCGTCGAAGTTTTCAAAAAGGCACTAGAAAATGTGGGACCCGTGCTGGAGGTTAAGTCGAAGCGTATCGGCGGCTCAACATATCAGGTACCTATGGAGGTCAGTTCCCAGAGACGGCAGGCGCTGGCCATGCGTTGGCTTATCCATTTTGCCCGCCAGCGTAAGGGACGCACCATGGCCGATCGCTTGGCTGCCGAGTTTATCGCCGCCGCCAACAGCGAAGGGGGAGCTGTGAAAAAGCGGGAAGATACCCATCGGATGGCGGAAGCGAATAAAGCCTTCGCGCATTTCAGATAACCTGATCCAGTTAAAGTTCAATTGCTAATCCTATGGAGAAAACTGCTCTAGAACACGTTCGCAACATCGGCATCATGGCCCACATCGATGCTGGCAAGACCACTACCACCGAGCGCATCCTTTATTATACGGGGAGGGTTCATCGGATGGGTGAGGTCCATGATGGAGCAGCTACTATGGACTGGATGGATCAGGAAAAGGAGCGGGGTATCACTATCACCTCTGCCGCTACCACCTGCTTCTGGAACGGGCATCGCATCAACATCATTGATACACCCGGCCATGTCGACTTTACCGTGGAAGTGGAGCGCTCTCTGCGTGTCCTTGATGGAGCCATCGCTGTATTTTGCGCTGTTGGGGGCGTTGAGCCCCAGTCGGAAACCGTATGGCGCCAGGCTGATAAGTACCGTGTGCCGCGGATTGCTTTCGTGAATAAAATGGATCGCACCGGAGCGGATTTTCATCACGTGTTGGATATGATAAGAGAGCGGCTAAATGCCAATCCGGTGCCGATTGTCCTCCCGATTGGGGCCGGGGAGCTGTTTACGGGCCTCATTGATTTGATTACCATGCGGGCTATATTATATGTAGATGAGTACGGCCGACACTTTGAGTACGCTGATATCCCCACCGACATGCAAGCAGAGGCCGAGAAGTATCAGCGTCGCCTGATGGAAGAAATCGCTTCTTATGATGAACACCTGATGGAAAAATATCTAGCGGGGGAGCCCTTCACCGGGGACGAAGTCAAGCTGGCCATTCGTAAAGCGTGTATCGACGGTTCTCTGGTGCCCACGCTTTGCGGTGCTGCCTTCAAGAATAAGGGAGTACAGCGGCTGCTGGATGCTGTAACGGACTATCTCCCATCGCCCATTGAGGTGGGTGCTGTTGTAGGATATGATGTCAACACCTTTGAACCAGTAGAGCGGGAACCAAGTGATGATGCGCCGTTCAGTGCCTTGGCGTTCAAGATTATGACCGACCCTTATGTAGGACGACTCACTTTTTTCCGGGTTTATTCAGGCCAGGTGAAGACAGGTGATAATATCCTGAATGCCAATACTGGCAGGAAGGAGCGGGTGGGACGCCTTATGCTGATGCACGCGGACAAGCGGGAAGAACGTCGTATTGTGACCACTGGTGAGATTGCCGCCATCGTTGGACTGAAGCATACCCGCACCGGGGATACCCTTACCGATGAGGCCTCCCCGATCGTTCTCGAACGGATGGACTTTCCCGAGCCGGTCATTCGAGTGGCAGTTGAACCAGCGTCCAAGGTTGATAGCGATGCCATGGCCGAAGGACTGGCTAAACTGGCTGAAGAAGATCCCACCTTCCAAATCAGCATCGATACGGAAACCGGTCAAACGATCATCGCTGGTATGGGCGAGTTGCATCTGGAAATCATCATTGACCGGCTTAAGCGGGAGTTCAGGGTTCACGCCAATATCGGCGCTCCTCAGGTGGCTTATAAGGAAACCATTACGGTTGCGGCGGAAGCCGAAGGGAAATTCGTCCGTCAGACTGGTGGTCGCGGACAGTATGGTCACTGCCTGATTCGGATCAAGCCGCACGAAACCGGCAAAGGGTACCGGTTTGAGAACCAGATTGCAGGTGGTGTGATCCCGAAAGAATATATCCCGGCGATAGACCAAGGTATCCAGGAAGCTTTGAAAAACGGTATACTGGCTGGTTATCCGGTGGAAGATATCATCGTTGAGCTTTACGATGGTTCCTATCACGAAGTAGACTCATCGGAGATGGCTTTCAAGATCGCAGGATCCTTGGCAATCCAGGAAGCGGTACGGGAAGCTGAGCCTGTGCTGCTGGAACCGCACATGGATTTGGAAGTGGTGGTAATGGATGATTACCTTGGTGATGTGATGGGGGATCTCACGAGCCGCCGTGGGCACATCAAGGGCATGGAGAAGCGTAAAGGTGCCCAAGTTGTCCGGGCTGAGGTGCCCTTGTCGGAAATGTTTGGCTATGCCACTGACCTGCGTTCGCTTACCCAAGGTCGGGCGATTTTCACAATGCAGTTCTCACGCTATCTGCAGGTGCCTGAACAAGTGAAAGATCGCATTCTGGAACGCGTTCATGGTAAGATAGCAGCCTAGCTTATAGAAGGAAAGGGACTAACTCATGGCGAAGGAGAAGTTTGTACGCACCAAGCCGCATGTAAACATAGGTACGATTGGACATGTGGATCATGGGAAGACGATGTTGACGGCGGCGATCACGCATATTTTGAGTAAGCGAGGTTTGGCGCAGTATATTCCGTTTGAGGCGATTGACAATGCGCCGGAGGAGCGGGAGCGGGGGATCACGATTCAGACGGCTCATGTGGAGTATGAGACCGAGAACCGGCATTATGCACATGTGGACTGTCCGGGCCATGCGGACTACATCAAGAACATGATCACGGGCGCGGCCCAGATGGACGGTGCGATTCTGGTGGTGAGTGCGGCGGATGGCCCCATGCCTCAGACGCGGGAGCATGTGCTGCTGGCTCGTCAGGTGAACGTGCCTTCGATGGTGGTGTTTTTGAACAAGGTGGACATGGTGGATGACGAGGAGTTGTTGGAGTTGGTGGAGGTGGAGCTGCGTGATTTGCTGACCGCGTATAAATTTCCGGGGGATGAGGTTCCGATTATACGCGGCTCGGCCTTGAAGGCGATCAACAGCGATGGAACCGGTCCGGATGCGGAGCCGGTGGTGCAGCTTCTGGAGGCGGTGGACACGTTTATACCCACGCCGAAGCGGGCGGTGGACAAGGCCTTTTTGATGCCGGTGGAGGATGTGTTTTCGATTACCGGCCGTGGTACGGTGGGTACGGGCCGGATAGAGCAGGGTGTGATCAAGGTGGGTGAGGAGGTGGAGATTATCGGTTTGGGTGCCCACGAGAAGACGGTGGTGACGGGAGTGGAGATGTTCCGCAAGTTGTTGGATCAGGGTGAGGCCGGAGACAACGTGGGATTGTTGTTGCGGGGGATAGACAAGGACTTTTTGCGTCGCGGTATGGTGGTGTCCAAGCCGGGATCGATCACGCCGCACACCCGTTTCAAGGCGGAGGTGTATGTGCTGAAGAAGGAGGAGGGTGGTCGCCACACGCCGTTTTTCAACGGTTATCGGCCCCAGTTTTATTTCCGGACCACGGATGTGACGGGCACGATCCGGCTGCCGGAGGGGGTGGAGATGGTGATGCCGGGGGACAATGTGAACATGGAAGTGGAATTGATCACCCCCATCGCCATGGATAAGGAATTGCGCTTCGCCATTCGCGAAGGTGGCCACACCGTAGGCGCCGGCGTCGTCACCCAGGTGGTGGCGTAACCACTTTACCAATCAGTTTAATTATGGCTGGTCAGAAAATACGCATCAAATTGAAGGCCTACGACCACATCCTCTTGGATAAATCCACCGAGAAGATTGTCCGGACGGCCAAGAATACCGGAGCTCTCGTCTCCGGTCCTATACCGCTTCCGACACAGCGGACCATCGTTACAGTGAACCGCTCGCCCCATGTGGATAAGAAGTCCCGCGAGCAGTTCCAGACCAAGGTCCACAAAAGGATTGTAGACATCCACAACTCCACCTCCAAGACAGTGGATGCCTTGATGAAGTTGGATCTACCAGCCGGGGTGGATATCGAGATACGGGCTTAGGTATGGTCTCACTGATTGGTATGAAATTGGGCATGACCCGTATTTTCGATGAATCGGGCCAGGATATTCCGGTCACGGTAATTCATGCTGGACCCTGTACCGTTTGCCAGGTAAAGACTAAGGAGAATGATGGTTACCAGGCGATCCAGCTGGCGTATGGAGAGCGAAAGGAAAACAAGGTCCCGCGGCCACTTATGGGACATTTCCGGAAGGCTGGCATTAAGCCGGCCCGGGTCTTAAGGGAATTCCGCACTTCCGAGGAATATAGGCCCGGAGATCAGATTACCGTAGAAATCTTCAATCCGGGAGACTTGATAAAAGTGACGGGTACCTCCAAGGGGAAGGGCTTTACAGGTAGAATGAAGCGCTACGGTTTCCATGGTGGCCGCGCTTCGCACGGGAAGAAAGATCAGCTGCGCGCCAGTGGCTCTATAGGTGCAAGCTCTGATCCTTCTCGGGTGTTTCCGGGACTTCGGATGGCAGGTCGCAGCGGTAATGCAGAGAGGACCGTGTCCAACTTAAAAGTGGTAAAGGTCTTGCCTGAAGCGAATCAGCTTTTTGTCAAAGGGTCGGTCCCCGGACCTCGGAACGGCACCGTGACCATTACGAAAGTGAGATGAGAGTCGACGTACATAAGCTGGATGGTTCCAGCGCGGGCAAGCAAGTGAACCTGAAAAATGAAGTTTTCGGGATCAAGCCCCACGAGCATGCCATGTACCTCGTGGTAAAGTCGGAGCTGGCCAATAGCCGTCAAGGTAGCGCCTCCACTAAAACCCGCAGTGAGGTGAGGGGTAGCGGAGTCAAGCTGTGGCGGCAGAAAGGCACGGGCCGGGCGCGAGTAGGTGATGCCCAAACCCCGATCCGGAGAGGAGGCGGGGTTGTCTTTGGCCCTAAACCGCGTTCCTTCCAGCTCAAGGTCAACCGCAAGGTCCGAACCCTGGCACGGAAATCGGTGCTCTCAATCATGCAGAAGGAAGGACGTATCATTGTTGTGGAGGCACTCGATTTAGAAGACCACAAAACCAGGCACATGGCGGCAGCTCTGAATGTTCTGGGGCTGAGAGGGAAACGGGTATTGGTGCTGGCGGGCAAGCCGACAGATCGGCTGTGGCTGGCTACCAGGAACCTGCCTGGCGTGCGGGTCAAATCAGCGGCGGATGTATCTGCCTATGACGCATGGTCAGCCGATTATCTCCTTATTGATGTGGATGGTGTCAAGAATTTAAGCGCTGCATTGAGCGGGTAGTATGTCGATTAAAAATAATATCCTCCTAAGACCTCTTCTGACGGAGAAGATGACGCGCCTTGAGGAAGAGCAGCGTAAATATGCCTTTGAGGTTCATCCAAAAGCGAACAAGCTGGAAATCAAAGCGGCGGTCGAGAATAAATTTGGCGTGAAGGTCCTAAATGTTGCCACCAGCAATCGGGTGGGCAAGGCCAAGAGCACGACCATCAGGAGTAGCGGTCGTGTTATACGGACTGAGGGGCGTCGTGCCCACTGGAAGCGAGCCATCGTCACGCTAGCTGAAGGCCAGAGGATCGATCTGTTTGGCGCGGAAGGGACCACTTAATCATGCCCATAAGGTCCATTAAACCCACTACTCCCGGCCAACGGTTCATGTCAGTGTCTACCTTTGAGGAACTGACCACCGGGACTCCAGTGCAAGCGCTCACGGAGGCATTGCGCAAGTCGGGTGGCCGTAACAATCAGGGACGCATGACCATCCGGCGTCGCGGAGGGGGACATAAGCGTCGGTACCGGGTTATTGACTTCAAGCGGGATAAAATTGGCATCGAGGGCACTGTGCGCACCATTGAGTACGACCCCAATCGCACCTGCCGGATCGCCCTCGTTCAGTATATCGATGGTGAGAGGCGATACATTCTGGCGCCGGATGGGATCAAGGTAGGTGACATAGTGATCGCTTCCCGGGATAGGGCTCCTTTAAGGCCCGGTAATACCATGCCCCTGGCGAAGATACCGGCTGGTCTGATGGTACATAATATTGAGTTGAAACCCGGCAAGGGTGGCCAACTGGCCCGCAGTGCCGGTACCGCGGCTCGTATAATGGCCAGGGAAGGTTCCCTGGTGACCCTTAAGCTTCCCTCAGGGGAAGTCCGGATGATCCATGAGAACTGTGTGGCTACCATAGGTGAAGTCGGCAATAAGAGCCATGAAAGCGTGGATTTGGGCAAGGCTGGACGGGCCCGCTGGCTCGGCCACCGACCCAAGGTTCGGGGTGTGGCCATGAATCCTGTGGATCATCCCATGGGGGGTGGCGAAGGAAAATCTTCTGGTGGCCGCCATCCGGTTTCACCGACAGGGAAGCTAGCGAAGGGACATAAGACCAGGAAAAGAAATCATCCAGCTGACCGCTACATTGTGAAACGAAGAGGCTAGAAATATGCCGCGCTCAGTGAAGAAGGGTCCATATGTATCCGAAAAACTTAACCAGACAGTGGAAGAGCTAAATAAGTCTGGGAAAAAGAAAGTGATCAAGACCTGGTCCCGGCGGTCAACCATCACTCCTGAGTTTGTAGGACACACTTT